>CAYNVA010000174.1:0-3800 GCA_964400575.1 uncultured Thermodesulfobacteriota bacterium
TTATATTCATGCCAGATGCGCCGGAAGGCGCCGGTAATGGTATCCCAGAAAAACCGCATCAGCCAGCCGAAAGCCTCCAGCATCGGCATCTGGTCTTCCTTGCGCGCCGCACCCAGGTCGAACTTGAAGTTGATTTTAATATCGTCGGCCTGCAGCATGGTTCGTATCCAGGGGTCCTGCATAATGCGGGCCTGAATCGCCTCAAGGAATGTTCGGAGTTCTCCTATTTTCTGTTTTGTCGCTTTATCTTTTGCATTTGACCTGGCCATCATCAAAAACTGGAGCAGAAAGTTTACCGCCTGCAGAAACTGCAGCTTCTGCTCATTGTTCATCGCACGTATATCTTTTTCATTCATGTCGCGGATATGGGCTTCCATGCTCTCGAGGTCTTTGACAGAAAACATGAACGATTCGTTCAGGATCGAGGTGATGAGCACGAAGATAAATTCCCTGCACACATCCTGAAGCTTGTAGATCTGGTTGAGGCCCTGCAGTATTTCAAGCGACTTCTGGTCCGATATAGACTTGCTGGCAAGCTGGTAGGAGCGCAGGGTGTCCTTGTACATCTCCTCTCCCTCGAGAAACATGGGGGGCGGTGTTTTGCTGTAATATTGCCAGAAGTCGGGCATGGGCCGGCTGCGCGTAGGGCCGCCGCGCTCCCATTCCTGTCGATCCGGGTACAGGGTGAGAATTTTTTCAATGTCCAGGTCCGGAATAAGAACGATGTGAAGCTTGATTTCTCCCAGCTGCTGCCTTAAATCCGTGGGGATGGGGCCAAATCCGTCGGTCAGAACCATGATTTCAGCCTGCTCAAGCTCGGGGTCGGAGGTGATGTCTTCGATTGCCTGCACGACGGCATCGCCGATATTGGTGATGCGGCCCCCGCCCGTCTGGAGGTGGGCTATGTGGTTGATGAGCTTATAGATGCTTTCTTCGGTTGCGGCTTTGACGAGGTTGCCCACATCGGTATGGAACGAGCGGAAGTAAATCTGCGGGTGTTCGCGGCAGACACGGCGCAGGTATTCAATGGCGAGGGCTTTTGCAACGAACAGCTTTTTGAACTTTTCGCCGTTCATGGAGGTCGAGTTGTCAAAAAGCAGATACACTTTCTGGCTGCGTTTCAGCTCGGTTTCATGGTGTTTGAGAAAGCTGTCAACTGACGTAACTCCCCCGGACGGGCTTTCATAATCGATTTTTATGAGCTCCCGGTTGGCAAGTTTTTTATAAAATATCAGGTCGGAGTACAGGAAATATTCGCGTGGCAGCAGGCGGGCGATGTCGCGAAGGGCGGTCATTTTGGTCAGGTTGATAAAGTTGTCCATGAGAGAAGGCTTTGTTGCCTCGGTATCAATGGGCGTTGTGACGGTGTGTGAGGTGAATATTTCCTCACGGTTGAGAAGCGGAGCGGTCTGTGTTTTGATGCGGTGGGTGCTTGTTTCGCTGAAAAGGACACGGGCGATATAGAAAATTTTCAGCATCTCGGGCGTGAAGCGCAGCGTCTCCATATTGCACACGCCGCAGGGCGGCATGTAGAACTCAAGCTGAGATTGGAATGCTGCTCCGTCCATAACGGGTTACTTGAGAGCGATCTTTTTTTCATGAAAAACATCTTCTCTGAATCCTGAAATCAGCTCCCTGGTTTCGCGTGATTTGGCGTCTTTCAGAGACATTTCGCTCAGGTTTTCAAACAGCGTGAATGTCTCGGGCAGGAAGTTGTCGCGCGTGAGGGACATGAATTTCTGACGAAGCCTGGTGAAATATTCCATCAGCACGGAGCCTTCAGACTTTGCCACCCGCTCGAGTTGTTTGCGCACCTCTTTGAAAGCCTGGTCGGTTTGAAGCGAGTCGGTGCTTTTGCTTTTTTTAATGACGTTGAAAATGCCGATAGCATTGAGCATGTTTTCCAGAATCGTTTTGTCCTGCCGGAAATAGTTCTTGGTGGCATTCAGTATTTTGTCGAACCGGATCTTTTCTTCCTCGCGCCCCAGGGTACAGATGACATAGTAGAGGCTGTCGAGGTCTCTTTCATCAACTTCGTTTCTTCCGTCCAGAATGGCGGCGGCGCGCATCGTATCCTGGGTTTTCGCGCTTTTACGGTCGCTGATCGTGTAGTCTTTGCGGTCGGAGACCACGGCGCGGGTCTCTTCAATATATTTTTTCAGAATATAGTTTTTAAGAAACAGAACATAGCCCGGTATTTCCAGCTGCTTGCTCTGCACAAGTTTTTTTACAAATGACAGCTCCCCAAGGGTCAGGCGCCGCTCTGGTGTAGCCACTTTGCCGAAATGCTCCTGGTAAATCTGGTCGATGGAGTATTGAAAATACAGATCCTTGTTTTCCGGGATGAAGCTTTTGTAGAGGAACCGGTCAAGCACCGCCTCGAGAACCTCGGTAATGCGAATATAGTTTGCTGCTGCGATAGCGCTGTGCAGCGTCGAGGAGACCATCTGCTCGCCGTTGACCAGTTGCTTTTCATTGAGCACTGACAGTAGCGCCCGCAGCAGCATGTCATTGGCGTCGAAAATTTCATCAAGAAAGGCGAAATGCGACAGCACCAGCGACCCCTCGACATTGTGGATCATTTTCCCCTTTTTCATGGCTTCGATATCGTAGGCGCCGAACAGGTTTTCCGGCATGGTGTCTTTGGTGAGCTGCTTTTCAAAAATCGTTGCGCCGTCAAAGCAGGCGAATATCTGGCGCGCCAACAGGGATTTTGCCATACCCGTGCGGCTGATGATCAACTGATGTTCGCCGGTAATGAGCGCCAGAAATGACTGACGCACGATGTCCTTGCGCCCCAAGACCTGCTTATTGATAAAGATCATGCAATCGTTGATCAGGCCCGACACTGACTGGAGCTTGTCCACCGGAGCAATCTGCTCAGGTTCCGGCACAGCATCCTCTGTTCGCGGCGTCATCGGGATTACATTATCTTTGGGCGGTTCCAGAACCGGCTTTTCGATTCTGCCCGTTGCCAGAGATAAAACGGATTCTTCAAGGGGATGCATATATTTTTTAAAACTGCCGGAATTGCCTTGTTCCATGAACCTTCTCCATTGGTGTGTAGCACATGCTGCCCCGGAAGCGGGCTCACTGTAAGTCGATACCCTACTGGCTGTGCAGAAGTCTGCCGGCAAAGCCCTCCAGTGTGTAGCTTATTATTTAAGCAAAAATAAAGCCATAAAAAATTTTGTTTTCAAGTTGTTGCCGCTGAGCATGGTGAGAGCTGGCGCAAGAGAAGTTCCGAGATGCTTTTACTGTAATAAATAAAGTAAAATTATATGTTTGGTTAAATCATAGGGCAACACTTTGATGCTAGCTGTGCGTCTTTGATGCGCTGTTGCAACAGCATGCAGCACCTCACTTTGAAAGGATAAACAGGATTACCGTTGCCAAAATGTCACAAGGGCTTTGTCACGCCTTGGGTGTGTTGAGCTTTAATGCTTTTCGTCGGATTCCATTGAAAAAAATACTAAGCAAACGGTTGCCGTGTGACAAAGTGACAAAATTTTATTGGTCATTGATTTTCTATTGACAAACGGAACTGCATGAAATAACATTCTAAATTCTTAATTATCATGGTTTGACGCTCCTTTCTGCATATGGCATACTATTTGATAGTCTAAAGAGTTCAAAATGCGAATGCCTCTTTGAATTAATAAATAACCGGGAAGTTTTTTTTAGCTTCATTTCTTATTAATCACTCTAAAGAAACAATGTTAGAAGGAGGAAGTAAATGGCAGAACAGAAAATGCAATCACTTGCACAGCTGGGAAAAGTTTTCGACGTTCCCAAGGAAC
>CAYNVA010000175.1:0-6534 GCA_964400575.1 uncultured Thermodesulfobacteriota bacterium
CATGTCCGAGGCGTTTTACCGGGATGTGTGCGAGGCGACGCTGAAGCCGGTTTTAAGCACGATACTGCTGGCGGCCGAGATGGGTTTGCACATCGAGGTGGTGCACCTGATAGTGCCGACCCTCAATGACAGCGATGCGGATCTGCGCGCGCTCTGCCAGTGGGTTCACGATCAGCTTGGCCCGGAGATTCCGCTGCATTTTTCCAGGTTCTTCCCGCAGTACCGGCTGCGCCATCTGCCGCCCACGCCGGTGGAGACGCTGTACCGGGCCAAACAGATTGCCCAGAGCGTGGGCATGCACTTCGTTTATGTCGGCAATATTCTGGATGAGGAGTCTGCCAAAACTGTTTGCCCGTCGTGCAGCACAGTGCTGATCCGGCGGCGGGGGTTCAATGTTTTGGAAAACAAGATGCGTGACGGCAAATGCCCGAACTGCGAAAAAAGGATTTACGGGATATGGAACTGAAACGCAGGGAGTTTCTTGAATGCGTGCTGGCCGCGGCAGCCGGTGTACTCTGTGGCGCTTGGCGCGCGATATGCCCGGGTTCTGCGACCAGGAGGCTAGCCGCAGCGGCTCCCCGCGCCTATCCCGGCCCTGTCGTCGCACTCGACGAGCGGAAAATCCGCTCGCTCGCAACCTGGTTGGGGTGATGAAATGAAAGTGTCGAAACTACTTGCAGGTATTCCGTTGTTAGGCGTTCTCATCGCGGGTCTCTCCTTCGCACAGGAGCCTGCGGCAACGCAGAAAGTGATCGTGTCGCGGCTGGCGGGCTCGTGGTATGCCCCTGATGCACCGACGCTCAAGTCCGAAATCTCATCCTGTCTGGCCGAGGCGCAGGCAGTGGCAGTGCCGGACATCTGCGCGATGATCGTCCCGCATGCAGGCTATCGCTACTCCGGCAGAGTGGCGGCCTGTGGCTACAAGCTGCTGCAGGGACGCTCGTATGATCGCGTCGTGGTGCTGGGGCCGAGCCACAGGGCCTATCTGCCGGGGATCGCGAGCCTGCCCGATGCTGCGGCTTACGAGACACCGCTGGGCAAAATCGAGGTTGACCAGGCCTTCATCGCGAAGCTGCTGAAATCGAGCCGGTTCAAACAGGTGCCGCAGGCAAACGACGGCGAGCACAGCGTCGAGATTCAATTGCCACTGCTGCAGACAGTACTTCCCGGCGTGCGCGTTGTGCCGATCGTCATCGGCCAGCTTGACGAGGCGGCCGTAAGCGATATCGCGGCTGCGCTCGCGCCGCTGGTTGACGGGCGTACGCTCGTGGTGGCAAGTTCCGATTTCACCCATTACGGCCCGAATTACCAGTATGTGCCGTTCTCGAGCGACGTGCCGGAAAATATTTCAAAGCTTGATATGGGCGCGTACGCTTTCATTGAGAAACTCGACGGGGCTGGGTTTGCCGACTATTGCGGGCGCACGGTGGCCACGATTTGCGGCCGCGACCCTATTCGAGTGCTGCTGCACCTGCTGCCAACAGGGGCGAAGGCGACACTGGTCAAGTACGATACCTCGGGCCGCATCATGGGTGATTATCAGAACTCAGTGAGCTATCTGTGCGCCGCCTTCTCTGCACAATGGCCGACTGCCCCGGCGAAACCGGCCGCGCCTGAATCCGAAAAGAAACCGCAGCCTGCCTTATCTACCGATGATCGCAGCACGCTTCTGAGGCTGGCGCGCGCAACTTTGAACTATTACTTTGAGCACAAAGAGACGCCGCAGCTCGGGCAGCTCGGCATCACGGTCTCGCCGGGCATGGAGAACATCATGGGCGCATTTGTGACGCTGCAGGAGAAAGGCAAACTGCGCGGCTGCATCGGCGAAATCCAGCCGCGGCGGCCTGTGTACCAGGCGGTGATTGAACGCGCCATTGATGCCGCGGTGCATGACCGGAGATTTTCTCCAGTGAAGGCGCAGGAGGTCACAAATCTGGTAATTGAGATTTCGGCATTGACCCCGCCCCATCCGGTTGACTCCTATCGCGATATCGTTCTGGGCAGGGACGGTATCGTGCTTACCAAGGGAATGGCCAGCGCGGTCTTTCTTCCGCAGGTGGCCCCTGAGCAGCACTGGACGCTGGAGGACACGCTGAACAATCTGTCGGCCAAGGCGGGCCTGCCGCAGGACGGCTGGAAAGACGGGGCGGGCTTCCAGATTTTTGAGGCCGAGGTCTTCCACGAGGGTGCGCCGTGAAGCGGGTGCCACCGCTTGCCGGACTGGCAAGCGGTGTGATTCTATTGAGCATCGGCTTCTTTCCGCTGTTTGCGCAGTCGCTCTTGTTTCGCAGCTTTCTTAGCCAGTTCGAGGGCCATGAGTTTGCTGTCGGCTGTTTTTTCGGTTCGTGGCTGATCTGGCTGGGCGCTGGCGGGCTTCTGGTTCTGCTTGCCGGCGGCCGGGTTGACCGCCTCCTGACCCATGTTCCGCTTCTCGTGCTCGGCTATCTCCCGGCATATGCGCTCCAGTCGTATGTGCTGATGAACGCCCGGCAGCTTGCAGGTGTTCAGGCCTACGAATTTTTTCCGCTCGGCAAGGTTCTGGTTTTCTCGCTGCTCGGCAACGCGCCGCTCAGCCTGCTGACGGGCTTTCTCTTCACGCTGGCTTGTTCTTGGACCGGGCAGCGCCGTGACCTGCCACTGGCCCGGGTGTATGCCCTGGAATCATTGGGCAGCTTCGCCGGCGGCGTTGCCGTCACGATTATGCTCACGGCTGGCATGGAACCTGAAACAGCCTTTGGCTGGGCCGCGCTGCTGACGAGCATCGCCGTGCTTTTCTATCAGCTCGCTACGCGTTCGTGGCGGCCTGCTGTGCTGCCGCTGGCAATCGCTGTTCTGGCGGCCGCGGGGCTATTTCTGGGCGCGGGCCGTCAGTTCGCCGCCACAGGCCAGGCCGACACCTGGCAGCGGCTCCTGCCGGGCGGCCGCTGCACCGGAGCATTCACGACGCCGCAGGGCACGTATCTATTCGGTTTCTACAAGGAGCAGTTCAACGTCGTCTTCGGCGAAGCGCCCTGCGAAACCGTGCCTGACCTTGAGCATGCCTCGGAGGTTGTCGCGGCCCATCTCGCGCAGAAGCCCGACACGCGCTCCGTGCTGGTCATCGGGCCCGGCTCCCTGGCCATATGCCAGCGACTGCTCGACCTGCCGCAGATCACGCGGGTAACGTGGCTTTCTACGGACCCGGCCTATCCTGCCCGTCTCCTGCAGGCGCTGCCTGCAGGGTTTCGCAAGAACACGGATCGCCTTGATGCGCAGCCGCTTGAAATACGTGCTGCGCTGCAGGGGCAGCCGGGCGCCTATGATCTGGTGATTGTGAACCTGCCTGACGCCACGTCGCTGGCGCTGAACCGCTATTTCACGGGTGAGTTTTTCGCTCTGGCCAAACGCAGCCTGCGGCCGCAGGGCGTGCTGAGCGTGCGGATTTCAGGCGGCGAGAATTATCTCGGGGGCCAGTTGGCCAACCTCGGCGCATCGGCCTGCCTCAGCCTTCAAGCGCACTTTCGCAGGCTTGCGCTGAAGCCCGGCGATGAGAGCTGGCTTTTGGCTTCCGACGACGCGGACTTGAGCGACCAGCCCGAGCTGCTGGCCAAACGCTTCGCATCCATTGCGGGCAGCGGGAAGCTGTATCCCCTGGAAGGCATCGCCACGCTGTATCCGGCCGACCGCATCCAGTTCCAGATGGCGCGCTATAAACGCACCATCAAAAAAGTTCCCGAACAAATCCTGGTGAACAGCGACGCTCAGCCCAAGGCCATGCTCAACGCGCTGCTCCTGGCCCTGCAGCAGGCCGGCCGCGGGGAGCCGTGGAGCACCTGGATTATGACCTTTTCGATGAGCGGCATCTGGATTGTGCTGGCCGGCTTTGTGATCTTCGTGTGTGCGCGCGCCTCATACCTTTCCCGGACGCCGCAGCCGGCTGGCGCAACGCTGCTTGCTCCGTCGTTTCTGGTTTTTTCAACCGGGCTCGCGGGAATGGCTGTCTCGGTGATTCTGATGTTTTTCTACCAGGTCCGCTTTGGCTCGCTCGCGACACACATCGGTCTGCTTTCCGCGCTGTTCATGCTCGGCCTGTTCGGCGGCAGCCGCATCGTAGAAATGATTCTTCTCTCCCGGCCGCAGCTGGCCCAGCCTGTTCTGCGATCAGGCGTGCTGCTGCACCTTGCGCTGCTGGCCCTGCTTGCAGGCCTGCCCGACAATGCGCCGCGAAGTGCATTGTGCGCTGCGGTGCTGGCCGCCGGCATTCTGACCGGCCTGTATGTCCCCATCGCCGCGCAGCACATGCGCCTGGCCCGCGGCCTCAGCGATCGCGCGAGCAGCATCATTTTTCTGATCGCCGACAATCTGGGCGGGGCGGCAGGCGGAATCCTGACCGCGCTGGTTCTCGTGCCGGCCATCGGCACAACCTGGACGCTCCTGGCACTCGGTCTGCTGCTCAGTTTGAATCTTATCGTTGTCACGCCCGGGAGTCTCGCGCCCGCTGGCCTGCCCGTCTCAGACTTCTTTGATCGCTTCAGCCGGCCGGTTGCTTACACCCTGTTCGCTGTCGTGGCATTCTGGCTCGCCGCCGCTCACATTTTTCACGCGACCGCTCTTGAGAAAAAGGGGCCGCCTCTGCTGTCAGCCGCGCGGTCCATGCTGCGGGATACGGGTCTGCGGCCGGAGCTGCCCGCAGAGCAGCAGAAACAGGAGCAGCCTTTCTATATCGTCCGGCGTCCAAACGGTGACATGGACTCGCTGGTCTTCAGTTCGGCATCCTATGGCCCGGCCCTGCCGGGCTATGGCGGACGGATGGTGCTCGGCGTGCGCGTCACGCCGGAGGGTCGCGTGCTGGACCTGCGCGTGATCGAGTCCAGGGAAACGCCGGCCTATCTGGCCCGTGTCCGGCCATGGCTCAAGACGCTGGCCGGACGCGATGTCGGCCGTGAAGACTGGCTCAAAGCAGATGGCGTGTCTGGAGCGACGATAACCTCTGATGCCGTGCTGCGAAATCTCCAGTCCGCGGGTCCCCGGTTTGCAGCCGATGTCCTTAAACCCGCCGGCCCATCCGCCCCGCCGGCGCCGCTAAGAACGAAACCTGACTGGCGCGTCCTGATTTTTATTCTTCTGACTGTCCTCGGTCTTATCTCGCACTATGTTCCGAGCCGCAACCTCAGGCGCATCAGCCTCATCGTGATAGTATGTGGCGCAGGGCTCTATCTGAACATCCAGTTTTCACTGGATCAGGTTTACTGCCTGCTTGGGCTCCAGCTGCCGTCGCTCGGCAGCATGCTGGCCTTCCTGATGTGCGTGTTCATCCCTGTGCTGGTGCTGTTGTTTGGCAACATCTACTGCGGCCATCTTTGTCCATTTGGCGCAGTGCAGGAGCTTGTCGCCGAGCTTCGACCGCGACGCTGGCTCACCGATCCGCCTGTGACCATCTGGCGCTACAGCCGCGCGCTGAAATACCTTGTGCTTGCGGCTGCGCTTGTATGGTTCGGTGCGGGCCTGGAGCGCGGCTTCTCATCTGTTGATCCCCTGGTCACGGTTTTCAGCCGCGACTGCCTCGTCAACCCGTCTCTTTTCATCCTGTTGCTGCTTGCCCTGTCTTTCTTTTTCCGCCGCTTCTGGTGCCGCAATCTCTGCCCCGCCGGCGCATTCCTTTCGCTTTTCAACGGCGTCCGTCTGCTGTCTCGTCTTATTCCGCCGACTCAGCCGGCCCATTGCGATCTTGGCGTGCGCCACGCCCGCGACCTTGATTGCCTGCACTGCGACCGTTGCATCATTGCCGCACAGGCGCCCGAAGTTGAAGCCCTCGAGGTTTCGCGGGTCTGGTCACGCATCCTTCGTTTCGCCCTTCTTCTTGCCGCGCTGGCCGGCGCGGTCGTCCTTGTGCAGCGCGGAGGCGATGTGCACAACGAATGGGTGGCGCAACAGCCCGTGGAAGCGGCCGCAGCCGGGCGCATAAGCGAAAAAGAGGAGCATAAGGCGCGTGCTGCAAACCTTCCTGCCATCAGGCAGCTTATCGAGCAAAGCCAGCTTTCCTCGCATGAAGCCAGCCATTACAAACCCTATGTCCCGCCGCCGGAGGAAGAGGAGCCCTAGAGCTTATTGTTCTCAGGGCGAAATCAAGCCACCCCCTATGCGAGTGGTTGTTGACTTCCACTGGATGGAAATAAAAGCCGGTGCGCATTGCGCACCCTGCGCGGGAAGTAAAAAAGGGGAGGCAGTTGTATTTTATGGCCGTCAAGAGAAACGAGGTTTGAGCCTTACTTAATTTTATAGGCGCAACTGGGCTTTAATGTCATCAATGTTATCAACCCCCTCGGCTATGAGCTTGAGGGTTTCCGGAGAAAGCCCGGGGGAATGCACCTCAACCCCCCGGCTGATGGTGGGATGCGACCACACCGCTGCACCGGCTGCGCCCGATACCTTCAGCAGCGCAAGGCCGACCGTATCGGCAGCTACCAGGTCCGTGCTTGCCATAACAATGCCCGGGGTTATGAGATTTCCTGAATCCGGCCCGTCGGTGTTGAACCCCTGCCGCGCATCAAGCAC
>CAYNVA010000176.1:0-5929 GCA_964400575.1 uncultured Thermodesulfobacteriota bacterium
CCGGGGCTGCTCGGAAGACGGCCTGCCGACCGAAAAGCGCCTGCGCGAAGTGGGCCTTGACGACGAGGCCGACGCTCTTGCAAAACGCGGCTGCCTTGGCCGAAAAGACTGCCCGGCAATACATGAGCTTGTGCCCCCGCAAATTTAGGAACCAGGGGTCAGGGTATATAATCCGTCACTCCGGCTTGTCCGGAGTCCTTTGCAGCACGGCAAAATCCATATTCATAATTGCTGGCAGCAGACCGCAAGCTACAGCCGTTCCTGCATGAAGAACAATATCAAAAGTTTTAAACAGGAGATGCCATGCGGATAACGATAAAGCTTTTTGCCGTCCTGCGCGGCTATCTCAAGACAGAAGATGGCGGTGTTGGGACGCTCGATGTACCCGAGGGCGCAACAGTTGAAGAAGTGCTCGCCGGCCTCGGCCTGCCTGAAAAGATGCCCAAAATCGTTCAGATAAACGGCGAGCAGAAAAGCCTTAGCGACTCCCTTGCAGAGGGCGATATCTTAAGCGTCTTCCCGCCCATGGCGGGGGGATAACCGCTTCAGCGCAAGCATGAATCCAGCCACGAAGATGATTTCGCCGGCATTGCCGGGTATGAGGCCGAAATATTTGTGGGGAATACCGCCCGCGAGCAGCATGAGCAGGCTGGTTATAAACAGGCCGGGCCATCCTGACTTGCGCCAGATAAGGATCGAGGCGGCAATCGTAAAAAAATTTGCGACAATGGCTGCCAGGGGCGGCGACGACACAGGGTGCGTGTACCTTAAAATGCCCAGATGAGTTTTCGGGACCAGATGCAGAGGATTGAGTTCCTGAAAAAAACCAATGATGATCAATACCGCAGCCAGACCCCATACAACCCACCGCGTGCCCGCGCGTTCAGCTATCGCCACCCTGAATCCCCGGGCAAGTTCATAGGCAATGACACAGATAAGCGGCGTTACAAAGACATGCAGGACGAACCGTGGAATATTGAGCGCTTTTAAAACCTCACCTTCGCCGATCAGAAAGCCTATGCCGCTTACGGCGTTGTCATAGACCAGCGGGCCGATGACCAGGAGCAAAAGCACGCGGGGAAGTTTCAGCACTCCCTGCAGCCGCAGCACATAGATGAAGAGCCCCGCCAGCAGCACCGCAAACACAAGATGAATGAAACTGCCCATAGAAACCCTCCTGAAAAAGTCCGTTATTCATCAATTTTTTCCGGCACAGTATACAGCCCGCCAGACAAAACCGCAAGCTCGTCAAGTGACTGCGCGGCAAGCCAGTCGCGCGTGGCTTGCCTGGGGTTTATGCCGAGGTCTTCCGGGTACTGCACAAGCCCCCTGTCCCGCAACTCTTCCGTCCTTTTCGCATCAGCTAATTTCCCCAGTGGAGACTCGCCCGCCACAGCGCAGATACAGGCGCGACGCTCGTCAAGGTCTTTGCAGCGGTAGAGACGGGCAATGCCGATATCCGTTACGATGTGCGACAGGTCCTGCCCGTAGATCATCACCGGCGGCAGGGGCAGATGTGCTTTCTCTGCAAGCTCCCAGGCGCTCAGCTTCTCCACAAAGGTGGGCCGCTGCGGATTGCGGCAAGACTGCACGATCTGCACGATCAGGCGCTTGCCCACGGGCATGGGCCCGTTGAGCAGGGGATTTAATGCATAATTTTTGCCCACCTCAAGCCACGCTTTCGTGTGATGCCGCCTGCCCGGAGCATTTGCGCCCATATTGGGAGCGCCGCCAAAACCAACGATGCGATCTGCTGTGGCCGTGGAGCTATTGCCCCACTGGTCGATTTCAAGGGTGGAGCCGATGAACATGTCAACAGTGTAATGGCCCGCAAGCTGGGCAAAAGCCCGGTTTGAGCGCAGCGAACCGTCGGGGCCGGTGGCAAACACATCGGGCCGCGCCGCCACATAATCCTCCATGCCCTTCTCCGAGCCGAAGCAGTACACGGCCTGAACCCATCCGGCTTCAATGGCCGGTATCAGGGTGGGGTGCGGATTCAAGACCCAGTGCGTACAGATTTTGCCCTTCAGCCCCAGCTCTGCCCCGTAGGTGGGCAACAAAAGCTCAATGGCCGCCGTGTCAAACCCGATGCCGTGATTGAGCGACTGCACGCCGTACGGCCCGTAAATACCTTTGATGGCCATCATGGCCATGAGTATGCTTTGCTCCGTTATCTTTGCCGGGTCACGCGTAAACAGCGCCTCCTGGTGAAAGGGCTCAGCTGTGGGAACGATATAGTCTACCCAGTCAGCAGGAATATCGACGCGGGGAAGTTTCTGCGCCACTTCGTTTACCTGCACGATGACAATGCCCTGTCTGAATTTCGTGGCCTCAACAATGGCGGGCGTGTCTTCGGTATTGCCGCCGGTGTAGAGATTGCCTGCCGCGTCGGCAGCATGTGCGGCAATGACGGCCACACGCGGCTGCAAATCCAGAAAGTACCGGGCATACAGCTCGACATAGGTGTGAATGGCGCCGAGTTCTATCCGGCCATTCAGCACCATGTCTGCAAATCGTTTGCCCTGGCTGCCGGCATAGGATATATCTATTTTGCGGGCGATGCCTTTTTCGAAGATATCGAGATGCTCGGGCAGACTCAGGGTGGACTGCAGGATATGCAGGTTGTGTATCTTGCCGGGGTCAACCTGCGAGAGCGCCCTTGAAAGAACCTGCGCATGCTTCTGGTTGGTGCCCTCGATGCAGACCCGGTCGCCCGGCTCAAGCACAGCCTCGAAAAGTTTGACTGCATCTTCCTCGCGCACGATCTTGCCCGATACGGGCACAGCCGCAGCCACGCGCCTGTGCCGCGCCTGTGTGTTATCACCGATGGTGGTCCATGAATGCTGTTGTGTTTTCATATGGCCTTCTGTTTTGATTTTACATGCCGGGCATTTGCCCGAAAGGTTTGTGTTCGCCCGTAGGGGCAGGTTTGAAACCTGCCCCTACAAAGATAAAATCATTCATTCAATTTAATCTCGGGTTTTTCCGCCGGGGCGGACGCAGCGTGACATGATCTCCTGTGCATATTTTGATTCTCTTCATCCTCCTGCCAGTTTGCAGAATTATTGATGATATATTCACAAATGCGATTAAGGTCGTCATCACCCCGGATAACATGTTCATAATAATTGCGCTGCCATACCGGCATGCCGGGTGTTTTCCGGGTTTCGTTGATGCGTTTGGTCACGGCGGATTTGAACCCACGGATAATGGTCGGGATTGAATTTGATGTCGGTTTCCCGAATTGTTCCTTCGTAGGGGCACGATGCATCGTGCCCTCTTGTTTTGTATCCGGTTGTATGTGGGCACGATGCATCGTGCCCCTACAATCAACATGAATTCCAATAATTCCGTGAAAATGGTTTGGCATAACAACAAATGCATCCACGGAAATATTTTTGCGCATTGTGGCGGTCATCGTCCATTCTTCGGCGATAATAATCCCCGCGTCATTCAACCGCATCTGCCCCTCGACAATTTCCCCAAACAAACATGTGTGCTCATGCGCACAAATGGTCACGAAATACATGCCCGCCATGGCATAATCATATCCCTGCAGGCGAAGGGACCGGCGGTGGTGGTTTTCGGGCCTATATATCTCTGTATCGGACATATATCTTTATCGTGCTCTATATTGTTAGTGGGGCGGGTTTTACACCCGACCCTGCGGTTCTATCACAGCTGCGGCTTTTGTTTCAACAACGCAAAAAATATTCATTTTGCCGCGGCTGGCTTGCCCGATTTTATCGATAAAACCTGTTTTGATTGATTTGATGCGGTATAATAATTATAGGCAATCTGTCTTTCTACTATTGTTTAGCCTATAATAATACGATAATATACATTAAAGAGCTTGTCTTTACAGCGTTTTCAGGCATGTGCCGCTACATACGCATGCTTTACCGGGAAGAGCCGAACTTATTTATACAGCCAAACAGTACTGCCGGCAGCTTTTTGTATGATTAAAAAAACGCTCATCACGATCACCGGCCTGGTAGCCCGAGGGAAATGGGCAGTAGTGTATCGTGTATTATTTTTGCTGGTGTTCATTTTTCCGGGCATACTTTTGGTCTTCTTCAGCTACGCCAGGTTCTACAGCGAATCCACCCAATCCATACTATCCCAGAAAAGATTACTGGCCCTTCTTGCGGCCAACATCGTTCATGACCGGCTCAATGCAATAGTGGATTTGGGGGTCTCATTTGCCACCAGGCCCAGGGTTATCGAGGAAATCCAAAAAGGGAACTGGGCAGGCGCGATGCATGTGCTGGACAGCGTCCCGGGCACATTCCCGTTTATCGACCGGATTGTTTTATATGATCCTGCAGCCACCATCAAAGCCGATATCCCTTCAGCTCCCGAAGTTATGGGGCAAAGCCGGGCTGAGAAGGATTGGTACAAGGGGATCAGGGAAAACTGGCGTCCCTATATCTCGGGGGTTTATCAAAGAGGCGCAAAGCCCAGGACAAATGTCGTAGCTGTCGTGTTCCCAATAAAAACAGCTCCTGCTGCAATAGCGCCCCCAGTCTTTCCTGCAGACGAAGAGGGAAAAGTTATCGGCATTTTACAATTACAGCTTAAGCTTGAAATCTTTCAGGAATGGATACAACAAACCGATGTCGGCCCCGGCGGATTTATTTATATTGTTGACCAGCGCGGATGCCTCGTGGCTCATCCCACAACAGCTTCTTACGAAAAAATCGTGGATTTTTCGTCTGTGCCGGTTGTTCAAAAATTGCTGCAGGGCCGTAGCGGCGCAGAATTCAATTATAACCCTGTTGAAAAAGAAGAGCAGTTGGCTGCCTACGAACCGTTGATGCAGCACGGATGGGGCATTGTTGTAACGCAGCCTGCCCGAAACGCTTTTCTCGAAAGAAACACAGCGCTGCGGCACTTATTGATTATCTACCTGCTCTTTGTTGCCTTAACCATGGTCACGGCTTTTTTTATAGTCTATGCCATGATCATAAACAAAAAGTCGCAGGAAGCGTCGCAAAAGCTGGGGGCGATCGTGGAGTCTTCGGCCGATGCCATCATCGGTAAAGATATCAATGGAACGATTGTGAGCTGGAATGCCGGGGCAGCGCAGATGTACGGATATACCAGCCGGGAGGCGATCGGAAAATCCATATTCATGCTGGCCCCGGAAGAGATGACATCGGCTGAAATGGCCGGTTTTTTAGATCGCCTGCGCCGCGGCGAGAAGATTGAAAACTATGAGACCGTACGCAGGAAAAAAGACGGCAGCCTCATAAACGTCGACCTGACCATATCGCCCATAAAAAATGAGCTGGGGCAGATCGAGGGCTCTGCAACGATTGCGCGCGATATCACCAGCCGCAAGCTGGCCGAAAAAGAGCGCGATGAGCTGCTCAGCAGCCTGCAGGATGCGCTTGCCAATATAAAAACACTGAGCGGTCTTTTGCCCATTTGCTCGGCATGCAATAAAATCAGGAACGATGCGGGCTCATGGGAGCGGATTGAAACCTATATACGCGACCGGTCCGATGCCGACTTCACGCATAGCATTTGCCCTGACTGCGCAAAAACGCTCTATCCGCAGTTTTATAAAGGGTGAATTCAGGGTTTTAGTCTGATAGAGTTAAAAAAACGGGTTGCGGGCCGGGCAAATCCGGCAAACCCCCAAAACCACTTTAATTGTTGGGCACGCCACACTGTGCCCAAGGGGCTAGAAGAGGCGCTGCATGCAAGGAACCGCTGATCAGAGAAAATACATTCGATATCCTTTAGGGCTCGAGGCAACCGCTGTTGTGGGCAATAACATCACAATTAATAGATGCCTGGTTCACACATTCAGCCACAACGGGGCCGCAATGAATCTTCTCGTGCGGGAAAATCTCGTCACCGGGCAGAATATAATGCTGGGAATCATTCTCCCGGGAAGGCCGGCTCCCATAAGTGTTATCGT
>CAYNVA010000177.1:0-15724 GCA_964400575.1 uncultured Thermodesulfobacteriota bacterium
GTTTATTATTTTATTTATCATTTTTTTTTTAAACACACTATACTTATTATTCTATAATTGACGGTGCATGAGAACTGGAGTATAGCTCGCTCATGACTAATACAAAGATACCACAACAATTAAATATTCTTGTTGTGGATGATGAAATAAACATCCGCAAAACACTTTCCGTCTGTCTAGAAACCGAGGGCCACAGCGTTGTTGCCGTCAGCAACTTTGAGGATGCCGTGGCTGAAGCGTCTCGCCGCTGTTTTGATCTGGCGTTCGTCGATCTGCGCCTGGGGACGTCAGACGGCCTTGAACTTATTCCTCAGCTGTTGGCAAAAATTTCCTGGCTGAAAATCATTGTCATTACGGCCTATGCTTCTATTGATACGGCTGTCGAGGCTATGCGCCGCGGGGCAACCGACTATATTCCCAAACCTTTTACGCCGGCGCAGGTGAAGCTCTCCGTGAACAAGGTTGCCCAAATTCGTTCCCTGGAGCAGAAAGTTTTTGCGCTGCAGGAAGATGTTGGCCGCTTAAATCCGGAATTCGATTTTTCTACCACCAGCCAAAAAATGCAGCAGGCAATCAATGAAGCCCGTCAGGTTGCGCCCTCGGATGCAACTGTACTGCTGAGAGGTGAGAGCGGCACCGGGAAAACCGTGCTTGCCCGCATGCTGCATGTCTGGAGCAGGCGCGCGCAGAAACCCTTTGGCGTTGTGTCCTGCCCGACGCTTTCCACCGAGTTGCTTGAAAGCGAGCTCTTCGGGCATGCCAAGGGCGCATTCACCGGTGCTGTGCGCGACAATCCCGGCCGGGTAGCGGCATGCGAAGGAGGCACGCTGCTGCTTGATGAAATCGGGGATGTACCGCTCGCACTACAGCCCAAGCTGCTGCGCTTTCTTCAGGAGCGGGAGTACGAGCGCGTTGGCGAGTATGCGCCACGCAAGGCAGATGTGCGCGTTATTGCGGCCACCAACATAGACATCGAGCAGGCAGTTGCCGACGGCCGGTTTCGCGAAGACCTGTTTTACCGGCTCAATGTCATTCGGATCGAAATTCCGCCGCTGCGCCAGCGGCAGGAGGATATAGGCGTTCTTGCGCAAAGGTTGCTGACCTTTTTCGGCCGCAACAATCATCGTCTGTTTAAAGGCTTTACCGATGATGCACTTCAGGCCCTCAAGGGCTACGCATGGCCGGGCAATATCCGCGAATTGCGCAATGTAATTGAACGCGCCTCCATACTCTGCCCGACAGATACGGTGGGAAGTGCATACCTTCCCGCCGGCATTGCCCCCGATGAAGCACTCCCGCAACTCGGTGACCCGGTGCCGCTCAAGCAGATCGAAGAGCAGCATATCCGCCGCGTGCTCGCCGCCACAAAATCCCTGCAGGAGGCTGCCGCTGTGCTGGATATCGACCAGGCGACACTCTGGCGCAAGCGCAGGGAATACGGTATTTAGGCAATTAATTACTCTCATCTTTTTCTTCGCTTTACCAACCGGCCCTTGCAATTTGCAATATCTTCACACCTTTCATCTTGCACAATACAATCAGCTGTTTAATCCACCCTAAAATAATAACCGTAATTTCATACTGTTGCGATTTTCTCCTGTTGGCATAGGCCTTGCCCTTATAGGTCTGAAAAAGGGAGGCTTTGTATGTTCAACCTTCGCCGGAAATTGTCCATAGGCTTTGGCGGGCTGCTGGTCTTACTGGTTGTTATCGGGAGTCAAAGCATCTCGCTGCTTTCCGATCTGGGCCAGTCCATTGATGTAATCCTGCGCGAGAACTACCGCAGCGTTATCGCCTGCCAGAATATGAAAGAGGCCATAGAGCGCATGGACAGCGGTGCGCTCTTCTGTCTGCTTGGCTACGAAGAAGGAAAAGCTCTGATTGATGAAAATGAACTGAAATTTAAAAAGGCTCTTGATTTTGAGCTGAACAATATAACTGTGCCCGGAGAGCGAGAAAAGGCGCAGCGCATTCGAGACATTTATGCACAGTATCGGGATGTGCTGCATGAATTTCAGAATCCGGATATTTCACATAATATCCGAACGGATATTTATTTTAAAAAACAGCTGCCTCTTTTTTACCAGACCAAAAATGCCGCTGATGCGGTCCTGCACTTAAATCAGCAGAATATGAGCGATGCCAATGATCTGGCGCGTGCGCGCGCGGCATCGGCCCGTCAGCAGATGGGGCTGCTGCTGTTTGCCGGCGCCGTCCTTTCCGTGAGTTTTATCGTGTTTGCCCGGCGCTGGATACTGTACCCGATCAGCCGGCTTATCGAATCCGCCGATGAAATTAAAAAAGGCAATCTCGATCTCTGCGTGCGGGTGGGCGCCCGTGACGAGATCGGGCGGCTTTCCGAGGCATTTAACGATATGGCCCGAAGCCTGCGCGAGTTCCGCCGCAGTGATCAGGCAAAGCTTGTCCGCATGCAGCGTTCAGCCCAGCAGACCTTCAGCAGCCTGCCGGAGGCGGTCGTCGTTGTCGACATGGACGGCACGATAGAGGTAGCAACGGATGCTGCGCGCAGCGTTTTCGGCCTGTCGCCGGGCACTAAAATAAAGGATGTTGCACATCTCCAGCTGCGGGAGATATATGACAGCGCCCTTAAAAACTCAGCCATTGCGGAGATCAGGGACGGGACGGCGGTTTTTCAGTTTTTTGTGAAAGGGGAGGAGCATTTTTTCCAGCCCAAGGCAGTTCCCATTCTTGACGGCCAGCGCCTGCCGACCGGCGTGGTGCTGACGATACGAGATGTAACACAGCAGCGAACCAACGATGACATGAAGCGGGGTCTTGTCTCGACTGTATCGCATCAGCTGAAAACACCACTTACCTCAATACGCATGGCGATTCACCTGCTGCTGGAAGAAAAAGTAGGCGGGCTCACGGAAAAGCAGGCGGAGCTTCTTTTAGTGGCACGCGAAGACAGCGACCGGCTGAACGCCATTCTGGAAGACCTGCTCGATATCAGCCGCATAGAATCGGGGAAAGCCCGAATGAGCTTCACTGCCGTCTCACCGAAGGTGATAGCAGTGGAGGCAATAGAGCATTTAGCAGCGGCTTTTCAGGACGGGGGCATAAGCTTGAAAACGGATCTGCCGAATGATCTGCCTGAGGTTATGGCCGATGCAACCCGGATCGTCCATGTGTTTGACAATCTGCTTTCAAACGCACTGAAGCATACCTCTGCCGGAGGAGCAGTTACCATTTCAGCACAGGCTGACGAGACATGGGTGGTTTTTTCCGTTGCTGATACAGGTGCGGGCATACCGCAGGAATATCTGAAGAATATATTTGAGCAATTTTTCCGCGTTCCTGGCCAGCAAGCTCAGGCAGGCGCAGGGCTGGGGCTGGCCATAGCCCGCGAGATTGTCGAAGCCCATGGCGGCACAATTGCTGTGGAAAGCACGGAAGGTGAAGGCAGCACGTTTAAGGTTACGCTCAAACGGGCTGAAACGGTCAAAACGGGGGGGGGAATATAATGACCGATGTTCTGCTTATTGCTCTGACAGTAATTTTCTTCGGCCTGTGCATCCTCTATGCCCTGGCCTGTGAAAGGATATAAAAATGCTGGGATTGGTTGTCGGCATAATTGGGCTTGCTTTAATACTATATCTCTTTGTTTCTGTTATCAGGCCGGAAATATTTTAATAAAGGAAGCGGTTAAATATTGAATAAAAATGTAGGGGAGGGGTTTAGCCCCTCCCGCGGGCGGGTATAAAACCCGCCCCTACGTTGTTCAAATTGATTCGTGACTCGTTTGTGTAGACTCATAATGAATAATATTGGAGCGCACACATGAATATATATGGATGGATACAGCTGGCGCTGTTTGTGGGCCTGTTGCTGGTACTGACAAAGCCGCTTGGCGTTTATCTGACAAGCGTTCTTGACGCAGGCGGAAAAACATTTCTTGATCCGGTGATTAGCCCCTGCGAGCAGCTTCTCTACAGGCTATTCGGCATTAAAAACACGGCTGAGCAAAGCTGGAAGCACTATGTCATATCGCTTTTTATGTTTAGCCTGGTGAGCCTACTGTTCACCTACGCAGTGCTGCGGCTGCAGAACGTGCTGCCGCTCAATCCGCAGGGGTTCGGGCCGCTGAGCCCTGATCTTGCCTTCAATACGGCAGTGAGCTTTGCCACCAATACCAACTGGCAGAACTATGGCGGGGAGTCGACAATGTCGTACTTTTCCCAGATGGTCGGGCTTACCCTGCATAATTTCATCTCAGCCGCAGCAGGCATTGCAGTTGCGGCCGCGCTGGTGCGGGGCCTGAGCCGCCACAACGCCAAAACCATCGGCAATTTCTGGGTGGATCTCGTGCGGATAAATCTCTACCTGCTGCTGCCGCTCAGCCTTCTGTTTGCCGTTTTTTTAGTTTCCCAGGGCGTGGTCGAAAATTTCAAGCCTTACGTGACGGCGCAGGTTCTTGATCAGCCGCTACAGCAGGCCGCAGCAGCCCAGACCATTGCGCAGGGCCCCATGGCATCGCAGGTTGCAATTAAGATGCTCGGTACAAACGGCGGCGGATTCATGAATGCCAATGCCGCCCACCCGTATGAAAACCCGACCCCTCTTGCTAATTTTCTGCAAATGCTGGCGATATTTTTGATCCCGAGCAGTCTGACTTATTACCTGGGCAGGATGGTAAAAAATCAGAGGCACGGCTGGGCGGTCTGGGCGGCAATGCTTGTTCTTTTTCTTGCCAGCCTGTCTGTGTGCTGGTGGGCGGAAAGCACGGGTAATCCGCGGGTGCATGCCCTGGGCGTTGATCCGTCAGGCGGCAATATGGAGGGCAAGGAAGTACGTTTTGGCATCTTTAATTCAGCGCTTTTTGCAACAGTGACCACGGATGCCTCCTGCGGCGCAGTCAATGCCATGCATGATTCCTTTACGCCCGTGGGCGGTCTGATGCCGCTTTTAAATATCCAGCTCGGAGAAGTTGTTTTCGGCGGCGTTGGCGCAGGCTTGTACGGCATGCTGGTGTTTGTGGTGCTCACGGTCTTTCTTGCAGGACTCATGGTGGGACGCACACCCGAATATGTCGGCAAAAAGATCGAGGCCTATGATGTCAAGATGAGCGCCCTTGCCATACTGGTTTTGATATTGAGCATTCTTGGCTTTACCTCTTGGGCGGCTGTCAGCGCCTGGGGGCTTGCGGGTTTGAATAATCAGGGGCCGCACGGATTGAGTGAAATACTCTATGCCTATTCATCGGCCACCGGCAATAATGGAAGCGCCTTTGCAGGGCTTGCCGCCAATACCCCGTGGCTGAACACGACACTTGCTTTCGCCATGCTCTTTGGCCGCTTTTTCATGATCGTGCCTATACTGGCCCTTGCAGGCAATCTGGCAAAAAAGAAGCTGCTCCCCCGGAGCGAAGGAAGCTTTCCGGTTGCAGGGCTGACATTTGTCGTGCTTCTGGTGGGCACCATTATTATTGTGGGCGCCTTGACCTTTGTGCCGGTGCTTTCCCTCGGCCCGGTAGTTGAACATTTTATCATGACTAAATCTGCGGTTGTATATTAGGAGAAAATTGCCATGGCTGCTAAAGCCCGCTCACTTTTTGATACGGCGATCATGCTCTCTGCGGTAGTAGATTCATTCAGGAAGCTGAACCCTTTGTCCATGCTGAAAAATCCTGTTATGTTTGTTACCGAGGTCGGCGCAGGTATCACCACTGCCGTTCTTTTTATCAAATCCGGTGATGAGTCTGTCGTCTTTGTTCTTCAAATAACGCTCTGGCTCTGGTTTACTGTGCTGTTTGCCAATTTTGCCGAAGCCATGGCCGAAGGACGCGGCAAGGCCCAGGCAAATGAACTGCGCAAAACCCGCACGAAAACTCTGGCAAACCGCATTCATGAAAACGGCGATATCGAACAGGTGTCGGCTGATCAGCTGCGGAAAAACAATATGGTGCTCATTTCGGCAGGAGAGGTGATTCCTGCCGATGGTGAAATAATTGAAGGAGTTGCTACGGTCGATGAGTCAGCCATTACGGGAGAGTCCGCGCCGGTCATCAGAGAGGCGGGAGGTGACCGCAGCGCCGTGACAGGCGGCACGCGGGTGCTTTCCGATCGGATAAAGGTGCTGGTCACCGCCAATCCCGGCGAGAGCTTTCTTGACCGCATGATAAACCTTGTCGAGGGGGCCAAGCGGCAGAAGACGCCCAATGAAATAGCCCTGACCATACTGCTGTCGGCACTCACAATCATCTTCCTGGTGGTCATCATGAGCCTGAAATTTTTCGGGCTGTATTCAGGCATGCCGTTTTCAATCACCGTGCTGGTGGCGCTGCTGGTCTGCCTGATCCCTACCACTATCGGCGGGCTTTTAAGCGCCATCGGCATTGCGGGCATCGATCGGCTGGTGCAAAAAAACGTGCTTGCCATGAGCGGCCGGGCCGTAGAAGCGGCAGGCGATGTGGATGTGCTGCTGCTTGACAAGACCGGCACCATAACACTGGGGGACCGGCAGGCAACCGAGTTTATTCCCGCCCTGGGCGTGAGCCTGCAGGAGCTGGCAAGCGCTGCCCAGCTTGCCTCGCTTGCCGACGAGACGCCTGAAGGCAGAAGCATTGTGGTGCTGGCAAAACAGCACGGCCTGCGGGGCCGCTCCATTGCAGAGCTGCCGCATGCACAGTTTCAGCCTTTTACTGCACAGACGCGCATGAGTGGCGTGGATATAAATGGCCGCAAAATACGAAAAGGCGCAGCATCAGCAGTGTGTGATTTTATCGGGAAGATGTTTCCTGCCGATGTGCAGGCAACACTGCAGAGAATTTCCCAAACGGGCGGCACGCCGCTGGTGGTTGCCGATGCCGGCAGCGTTCTTGGCGTTATTCATTTGAAAGACATTGTCAAGGGAGGGCTTAAGGACCGTTTTGTACGGTTCCGGGCCATGGGCATCAAGACCATCATGATTACCGGCGATAACCGCTTAACAGCTGCAGCCATTGCGGCCGAGGCCGGGGTTGATGATTTTGTGGCCGAAGCAAAGCCCGAGGACAAGCTTGCCCTCATTCGCCGGGAGCAGGCCGAGGGACATCTTGTGGCAATGACCGGCGACGGCACCAACGATGCACCGGCGCTGGCCCAGTCCGATGTGGGCGTTGCCATGAATACGGGCACGCAGGCTGCCAAGGAGGCAGGCAATATGGTTGATCTTGACTCCAACCCAACAAAGCTTCTTGAGATCGTGGAGATCGGCAAGCAGATGCTCATCACCCGCGGGGCGCTCACCACGTTCAGCATCGCCAATGACGTGGCCAAATATTTTGCCATCATCCCCGCCATGCTCATCGGTGTTTTTCCCGTTATTGCACCGCTCAATATCATGGGCTTGCAGTCTGCTTCAAGCGCCATATTAAGCGCCGTGATATTCAATGCCCTTATCATCATTGCTCTGATTCCGCTTGCCCTGCGGGGCGTTCAATTCCGGCCCGTGGGAGCTGCGGTGATGCTGCGAAGAAATCTTTTGATGTATGGTCTCGGAGGGCTCCTTGTTCCGTTTGCAGGAATAAAAATTATTGATATTCTCGTCAATGCTTGCCACTTTGTATAGAAAGGCCTGAAGAGACATGAACGCTTTTATGAAAGAATTGCGCACGGCAGCGCTTGCCATAGCATCGCTTTCCGTTATTGTATGCTGCCTGTATCCGCTTTGCGTCTGGGGCCTGGGGCAGCTGTTGTTTCCGCATCAGGCTGGCGGGTCTCTGCTCTCCGAAGCAGGCACTGTTGTCGGCTCAAGCCTTATTGGCCAGGGATTTACCGGGCCGGAGTATTTTCATCCCCGCCCGTCAGCTGCGGGTGCGGGGTATGATGCCGCTGCCTCCGGCGGCAGCAATCTGGGGCCGCTTTCTAAAAAGCTGATCGACTCAGTCGGGCAGCGCGTTTCAGTCTACCGGCAGGAGAACAGCCTTGCCCGTGATGCTCTGGTGCCTGCTGATGCAGTAACCGCCTCTGGCAGCGGGCTTGATCCCCATATAAGCCTTCAGAACGCGCTTCTGCAGGCCCCTCGAATTGCCAAGGCAAGGGGGATGAGCTTTGAGGCTGTTGAGAAGAAAATACTGGTTCATACGGAAGGCCGCGATCTGATGGTGCTGGGCGAGCCCCGGGTCAATGTGCTGCTGCTCAATATTTCGTTAAGCCAGGACAGGTGAGGTTTCATGATGGAAGATAAAACAAGCTCATTTTTAAGGCTGATCCGCCATTCGCAGCGGGGAAAGCTTAAGGTGTATCTTGGCTACTGTGCCGGTGTGGGGAAAACCTATCAGATGCTGCTTGAGGGCCACCGCCTGAAAAGCGAGGGCATCGATGTGGTCGTCGGCCTGGTGGAAACCCATGGCCGCGCCGAAACAGCGAGGCTGATTGAGGGACTTGACGTGATCCCGAAGCTGAGCCAGGAATACCGCGGCATTACGGTTGAGGAGATGGACGTGGACGCCATCATCGCCCGCAGGCCCAGTGTCGCGCTTGTCGATGAAATGGCCCACACCAATGTGCCGGGCAGCCGCAATGCAAAACGTTATCAAGACATTGAAGACCTGCTCGCCATAGGTATCCATGTCATTACGACCATGAACGTGCAGCATCTGGAAAGTCTCTACGACACCATAGAAAAATCCATCAAGGTGAAGGTGCGCGAGCGCCTGCCGGACGGCGTGCTTGCCGAAGCCGACCAGATCGTCAATGTCGATCTTGCCACTGAGGACCTGCAGCAGCGCCTGCGGGAGGGCAAGGTGTACCCGCCGTCGCGCATCGAAACGGCCCTGGGGAATTTTTTCATCACAAACAACCTTGAGCAGCTCCGTGAGCTGACCCTGCGTGAGCTTGCCTCCCAGATCGATTACCGCCGCCGCGAGCCCCTTGAGGATGCGGCGACCGTTGCCCCTGACCAGATCATGGTCTGCCTCAGCTCAAACGGGCCCAACAGCGAGATGCTCCTGCGGTATGCCTCCCGCCTTGCAGGAAAGCTCAACCGCAACTGGTATGCAGTGTATGTGCAGACGCCCCGGGAAGACCCCACGGCCATAGACTCCAGCGTGCAGCGCGTGCTGTCTGGCACCCTGACCCTGGCAAAGCAGCTCGGGGCAATGGTCTTCACCTATAAGGGAGAGGAGGTGGCCGACACCATCCTGCGGTTTGCCCGCGAGTACCGGGTCGGCCATATTGTTATCGGCAGCCCGCGGCATGAGTCGCTTTGGCAGAAGCTTCTCGGCAGCAAAACAATTGTGCAGCGCCTGACGGAAGCCGCGCGCGGCATCACGATCGTGGTGTTTGATACCCGCAAAGGGGAAGCGGCGGCTGTGCCTAAGCCTGCAGAAGAGGCCGTCGTGAGTCTGCCTGCTGGTGCAGCTCATATTCCTGCGGCCGGTCCGACGCTGGGGAGCCTCGTAACGCCGGAGCGCATCGTGATATGGGAGCAGGCTGCGGCAAAACAGGAAATTATAGAAAGGCTGGTACACATATCCTGCGCTGGAAAGGACATTGGCTGTGATGACATCTTGGCGGCAGTGCTGGAGCGCGAAAAGCAGGGCTCGACGTTTTTCAATGAAGCGGTGGCATTCCCGCATGCGCGCATTGACGGTATCGCTGCGCCAACCATCGCCATCGGTATAACAAAGCAGGGTGTCTCAGATGTAAAAACCGATAAGCCTATAGAATGCGTTTTTCTGATCCTGACGCCCGCACAGGATTCAAGCGCCCATGTCCAGATACTCGGGCTTGCAGCCGAAGCTGCTCGCAACAGGCATCTGCTGCAGATGCTCAAAACCGCATCTTCTGCAGAAGATGTTTTGTCGATGCTCAAAGACTGCGAACTGCTGCATGCCTGTGACCATTAATTCCATTTAAAACATGCGCTGCTGCTCCGATAATTTCAGTTGAATGGCGTGTTGCTGTGTTCTCTCTGCGACTAGAGCATTTTTCTTTTTTACTATAGTCGGTTTGTTAGTTCTGTCATCTCGACCGAAGGGAGAGATCTTGAGCTGGTGCTAAGATTGATGCGCGATTGGGCAATCCAGGGGGTTGTTGAATTAGTTGAATCCCTCATTAACTGCATTGTTGTGCATTTACCATTTCATAAATGGTGGCGGGGTTAATGGATGTTTGGCAAACCATCCTTTCGCCAGCTGCACCAGTCGCTTATGGAACCCTGCGTTTGGGAACTGGTCTTTGACGCTCTTTATATAAGCTTTTGGCAAGCCCCATTTCACAACCCCTAACGAAAAATCCACCAGGTCGCCTCTTCGGAACACTTCAACCAATGGGTAGTGCTCATCCTGATATTTTCTGATCTTGTGGTGCAGGTCGATCATGAGCTCAATTTCAGGAGCCCACTGTTCAAGATTATTCTGTTTTAAATACTCCTTGGCCAGAGCTATAGAGGGCGGAAGGTAATCAATGGTGCTGTTGTCCAAATTCCAAGGTCATGAAAGCCGCCGGCAATGATGATCTTTTTCCGCTCTTCATCATTACAGCTGTGCAGGGCAAAACAGAAATGAATCATGCGATAGACGTGGTTTTTATATCCCGGATAATCATTGCCGAGTTCATTTTTCCATGTGTCCACTATCTCTTCCAGCAATGGGATGCGTTCTTCTATTGCCATGATGAGTTCCTGTTTTTACGTATATTAAGAACTCTGTAATTTCTGAATTCCAGCCTATAGGGCTTATCGCAATTTTTATTTATTTTGTCAAATAATGGTATTTGGGGAAATATTTTATCAATAGCTAGCGCGAAGGTTCGGAGGGGGGGTAGAGTTCGGAGTCGTGAGTTCGGAGAAAAAAATCGGAAAGCAGAAAAGGCAGGAAGAATCACCACGGAGTCGCAGAGGGCACAGAGGTAAATACCTGCCCTTTTCGGGAAACGAGGATATGCCTTTTTCCTTTCTGCCCTCTCAGCAGAAAGGGAAAAACATTTCTCTCTGTGATCTCTGTGCCTCAAGCGTAGCGGGTGGTGAAGTAAGGATTTAAAATTCCAGATTCAAGATTCAAAATTAAAGTCCGTAGTCAGCTCAAATAATAGGTTGAAGCACGGGCCCCATATTGCTATGCTCCTGTGGCCTTTCAACAGCTGAACAACAGGAGCACTCATGGAATTTATCGCCGATCTGCATATTCATTCCGCCTATTCCCGGGCCACAAGCAAAGACATGAATCTTGAATCGCTGTACCGGTGGGCTCAGCTCAAGGGGCTTGCCGTGGTGGCAACGGGCGACTTCACCCACCCGCGCTGGTTTGCCGAGATGCAGGAAAAACTCGAACCTGCCGAGCCCGGCCTGTATAAATTGAAGGACAGCCTGTGCCTGCCCATTGATGCTGACGTGCCCGAATCATGCCGCGCAGCAGTGCGGTTCGTGCTGAGCGCAGAGGTAAGCACCATCTACAAAAAAAACGACCGCACGCGCAAAGTGCACAGCGTTATTCTCTCGCCCGACTTTACCGGAGCTGGAAAGCTCAATGCCCGGCTGCAGGATATAGGCGCAAATATAACATCGGACGGCAGGCCCATTATCGGCATGGACTGCAAGCGCCTCCTGGAGTTTGCCCTTGCGGCATCCCCCGACAATGTGCTCATACCGGCCCATATCTGGACGCCGCATTTCTCCGTGCTCGGGGCGGCAAGCGGCTTTGACTCCATCGACGAATGCTTTGAAGATTTAACGCCTGAGATTTTCGCCCTCGAAACGGGCCTGTCATCAGATCCGGCCATGAACTGGACTCTCTCGGCTCTGGACCGGTTCGTGCTCGTGTCAAACTCCGATGCCCACTCGCCTGCCAAGCTTGCCCGAGAGGCAAACATTTTCGCCTGCGATCTTTCTTACCCGGCCATGATGAAAAGCCTGCGCGACAAAGACCCGGCTGGTTTCAAAGGCACACTGGAATTTTTTCCTGAAGAGGGCAAATATCATCTCGACGGCCACCGGGCCTGCAACACGCGGCTCACGCCGCAGGAGACGCGCAGCTACAATGGCCTCTGCCCGGTGTGCGACCGCAAGGTGACCGTGGGCGTTATGCACCGCGTGAACCTGCTTGCCGACCGCGATGCCGGCACCCGGCCGCCACAGGCCTTCGGCTTTGAGAGCCTTATCCCGCTTGCCGAAATTATCGCCGAAGTGCATGGCATGGGCGTCAGCACCAAACGCGTGACAAGTGAATATGAAAAACTGCTCGTCCGCTACGGCAGCGAGCTCTCAATCCTTCGCACCTGCCCCACTGCCGACCTGCGAGCCGCAGGCTGGGAGCTGCTTGCCGATGCAATCGATAGAGTGCGCCGTGGAGAGGTTGATATCAACCCCGGCTATGACGGCCAGTACGGCACCGTTGGCATAGTATCGGCCGGCGAGCGCCGCGTCAAACAGCCCTCGCTTTTTTGATGGGATCAGGCAGGCTGGACTACGCGAAGCGTGTCTGGCGTATTATTATGTTTCAAACTCCGGGCTCGAGCATGCTGAGCCCCTGCGTCGAATCCGCCGCGGCGGGCGCCCGACTATTTTGTGACATGCCCTAGCGGCATGACTGACGGCTGGCATCAAGGTCGTAGCTCTTTTTGAGCCAGTCGAAATTCATGGCATTGGCCTCGGGGCAGAACTCCTCGGGCTCAAGTTCATACTCCACGCCGAACACGGCCTTGCCCGCCTCGACAAACGGCACGAGCGCTGCGCACTCGCCGTACCGGAAACACTGCTCGTTGAGCGCCCAGTCAAAGTAGTACAAAAGCTGCGGTATCTGCTCCAGATCGTTTTTGAGCCCTACTGAAAGCCCGCGGGCATGAGCCTGCCGGGCAAGCCACACATTGAACCGCAGCTGGTCGTATGACGTGAGAGGGAAACCGCTGCGGTTGCTGTATGCATCAACATTGTCCGGCTCGACGCCGTCGCAGCCCTTTGCCGCGGCCATGTCGAGCCGCGTCTCCAGAAGGGGTCCCAGGATATCAAGCCTTCGAATATCAAGCCACCGCTCATCGGGCCAGCCCTGCAAAACAGCGCCCTTCACCGATGCCGGAAACAGATCAGCGTCGGGCCGCCAGTTTTCCCAGGAGCCTGCCGAAAAGTAACAGACCACGATGCGCCCCTCGGCGTGGAGCTGGTCGATAAGGCTTTGGGGGCTGTCGAACAAATCGATATCATACATGGCTGCATTAAACGAGCGGTCGATCTGGCCGGTAAGCTGCCACTGCCAGGAGGTGCCGGGGGCGGGCTGCCAGAGAGACGGCGCGGGGTCGGAGCAATCGGCAATGCCGTCGCAGTCATTGTCTGTGCCGTCGCCGCACAGTTCCTGCGCAAGGGGGTGTACGGCAGGGTCCGCGTCGTCGCAATCAAGGGCAAGCCCCGCAAGTTCATCAGGGGCGCGGTAGTCGGCGCCGGGGCGTTCTCGCGCGCACAGACCCGTACCGTCGGAATAACCGTCGGCATCGGCATCGCAGAACCAAAGGCTCTGCAGCCCGGAGCAGGGCTGGTTGTCCGTGGCCGGATCGTGGAAACATCCGGTCAGGCCGGCCAGCACCGCAGCAAGCCCCGCATACTGTGATAATCTGTCCATATGTTTCATCCTGTCAGCCGGGGACCGGGTGCAGCATACTCGAGCTCGCAGAAAAGCCTTCCCGGTAAACGGTCAATTTAAATTATAGAGTACCATGAATACCACACACTATGCACATGCCGGACCGTGCTAATGCAGGGTATCGGGTGAGCAGGACTCCTCCTGCTGCCAGGCGCGCAGAATCTGCCGCGCCTTGTATTTCTTGCGGATATAGCCGGCGATGAAAAGCAGTGCCGCCAGAAACCACATTGTCGAGGTACTGGTGATGAGCGGAATCCAGCTGAAGTGCAGCGCCGTGTACTTGAGCCAGAGCTTTTCAATCTCGGGCCAGTCCATCTGGTAGGTCAGGCGCAGCGCGCCCCTGAAGTCCTTGTACTTGGTGTATTCAAGAAAAAACCGCTGAAATGCTTCGTCGCCGAACTGCCCCTTGAGAAATGCTATAAAATAAAAACTCTGGCAGTAGGCGATTTCTGCGGTGCGCAGATCAGAGGGGAAATGCTCGGCAAGCTCATCCATGGGCAGCAGTTTATGGGAAAGCGCTGCCATGGTCATGGTGGTCAGGCGTGGCAGGCTCCATTCACCTGCCCAGACCATGGCAAGCCCTTCATCAAGCCAGCGCGGCACGCGCTCGGCGCCCCTGAACGCCTGCCCCAGCAGCATGTGATGCGTTTCGTGCAGAAAGACTGTGTCAATATCGCTGCCCCGGTTGAGCAGAATAACGATAAGATTTTTTTCGGGCCAGGCCGCGCCAGCGGCCCATGAGGGCAGGCGTCCGGCATCGGACCGCGCGCGATAAAAATCCTCAATCTCCTGCACCACATACACATCAATCACAGCGCCTGCCTGCAGGCCGAGGCCTGCCGCCATGGTCTGCACCGTTGTGTCGGCATTCTGCGCCAGATATGCTGCGGCCTTCTGCCCCTCGGGCCGGGCATAAAAAACGAAATGCTGCGTCCGCACCGTTTCAAATGCAAAGGCCGGCGCCAGCCAACATATCAGGAGCACAATAACAAACAGCTGTTTCATGCCTTAAGTATATCACAGGGCTGGCATGGCGCATGCTTATTTTCATAAGCACCGGAAGGGTTACAGCAGAGGCGCTGCCCATGACGGGCGCCGGGCGCTAAAAAAACGGCTGGTGCGTATCAGGGCTGCTCCGGCAACAAAAAAGGCCTGCCCGGCTTATTGCCGGGCAGGCCCTGTACTTGTTGACACAGTATGGGCTTATGCGGCAGCGGGTACCTTGATAGCCGAGCGCACGCAGTAGATCGTGCAGGTCTGGCAGCCGCAGCAGTGGGCGCTCATGATAGTGTTGCGGATTTCATTTTTATCGTTCACGAAAAGCTTCATGGCCCCCACCGGGCACTCCTCAAGACAGGAGCCGCAGCCCACGCACAGGGTCTCATCCACTGTGGGGCACTCGCGCCGGCTCATGGAGATATTGAAAAACTGCGGCGACAGAAGCATGGTCTCCCTGAAGCGCTTGAGCATGTACTCGGGTGCTATGGGGTTGCCGGAAATCTTGCAGGTCTGCATTTTGAGGTTGCGGTTCCAGTTGTCGATGACGCGCTCGGCGCCGATCTCAACTTCGCCGCCGGGCATATTCTCGGTGGCTTTTTCAACATCGCGCACCTTTATAATGCCCGTGGGGCAGACAAACGCGCAGGAGCCGCAGCCGATGCAGTTCTCGGCTTCTTCGCCGAAAGGCGCTTCGACTTTTTTGTTCTTGCCGTTGCCCGAATAGCTGATGGCGCCGGCCTTCACCACCTCGTGGCAGCCGCGCACGCACAGTCCGCACAGAATGCAGTATTCGTTTTCAAGGGTCAGATGATCTCCGGCCTTTTCAATGCCGTAATCGGCAGCCAGTTTCTTGATGGCTTTCACATTGGGGCAGCGGGCAAGCAGCAGCTCAAGCACGGCCTTGCGCGCTTTCATGACAGCCGGGGAATCTGTTGACACATTCATGCCGTCTGCCACCGGGTAGGTGCAGGAGGTCTCCATGCTTATCATGGCGCCGTTTTTGATTTCAACAATGCACAGACGACAGGCCCCGTAGGGTTCCACTGCGTCATTGGAACACAGCGTGGGTATATGAATGCCGTTATCGCGGGCTGCCTTCAGTATAGTCTGGCCCTCAGTTGCCTTGATCTTCTTGCCATTGATCGTCAATTG
>CAYNVA010000178.1:0-1637 GCA_964400575.1 uncultured Thermodesulfobacteriota bacterium
GAGCACGATAATGCGTTCAGTGGCTCCTTGAGCTTTGAACGTAAAGCTTACCCCGACCATGGCCATGCACACGAGCATGGGAAGCTGCGCAATCCAGGTGGGCAGAAAGGGCGCCACATTCATCAGGTTTGCCCGCTCGGCCGATATGAGCCCGTAGCAGGCAATGACAAATGCCGCGGTTACCGCCACGGCGATGGAGGTCTGGAAGATGAACAGTATCGTTTTAAAAGGTTCTTTTTTGATGAGATCGCCGGAGGCCATTTTCAGATGGGCGCCTTCGCGCGCGGCAAGCGTAGCGCCAATGAAGGCGATCCAGAGCGTGCCGTGGCGCACGTACTCGGCTGCGCCGGGCAGGGTCGTGTTGAAAAATTTGCGCAGGAGGGCCTCTATCACGGGCAGCGCCACCATGAGCGACAGGACGGCGACGGTGCCGACATTTTCAAACCTGCGCCAGGCAAATTCACCGAAATTAATTATGCGGCGTACCATGGGAGTATAATGGATGAATTGTAATTGGTGGGGTGCTCTGCGCGCACCGCAATAAAAAAAATGGTGGGAACAGCCCACCCTACGGGCTGGTATCGAAATTCAAAAAGTTCTTTCATCGGCAATCACAATGTAGTGGTAGGGTGGGCTGCGCCCACCGGAAAATTATTTCTTCCCCGCCCGGTACTGGTTGCGAAGCTCGATGGTCTTGTCGAAAATGTCCTTCGGAATGACCTTTTCCCTGATTTCGGGATAAATTTTCTGCAGCGGATCGATCCAGGACGCGGCATCCTGCGGCGCCACCTCGGTCAGCAGCAGGCCGTATTTTTTCATTTCCGTGATGGCCTTCTCGTCCATGCTGCGCACCTCGGCCTGCGACTGCACCACGAGATCCTGCGAGGCCTTGAGAAAGGCTTTCTGCAGGTCAGGCTCTATCTTGTTCCACTGGCTTTTCTGAATGATCGTGGCGCCAATGGCAACGCCGAAGCTCATGTTTATCATATGGGGGGCCTTGGCAAAAATCTGCAGCGAAAGGGCGAATACAGGCGTGTCCAGAAACCCGTCGATAAGGCCGGTCTGGAGGGCCGTGAGCATTTCGCTCAAGGGAATGTCAACAGCGTTGAAGCCTGCCTTGGCCCATATTTCTTTGCTTGCCTGGTCGCCTGCGAAGGTGCATATTTTTTTCTTCTGCAGCTCAGCAATGGAACCGGTCTTCTTTGAAGTGAAGAAATACATATGCCCGAGGTCGCAGTAATTGGTAATCACAAAGCCCTTGTCGGCAAAGCGCTTTTCGATCTGGGGGGCAAGCTGCCTGCGGCAGTAGTCAAGCTCATCATAGGATGCCATCATGCCCGGCACCTGCAGTGCTGCGTAGGACGGATCGATCTGCATCATGCCGACGGAGGAAATGGTGGCGGCATGGAGCTGGCCGATGCGGATTTTGCGCACCATGTCATCCTCGGAGCCGGCGATGCCGCCGGCGTAGATCTTCACCTGCACCTTGCCGTTTGACAGGCGCGACCACTCGTTTGCCATTTTCAGAAGTGAATCGTAAAAGATAGTGCCTTCGGGCGCAAGCGTGGCAAGCTTGATCGTGACGGGCTGCTGCTCGGCGCGGGCGGGAGGCGCTGCAGGCAGGCACAGGACGCCTG
>CAYNVA010000179.1:0-3584 GCA_964400575.1 uncultured Thermodesulfobacteriota bacterium
TGTCAACAAAGTCGTTTGCACCGCTGCTTAATAAGTCAAACGTAGACCCCTATTCTGCAGCCCCCTTCTTTTTTGTCAGTGTTGTTTGATCTATACGGTAAGAAAGCAGTATGTTTTGTACAATTTGTCCACAACATCCCCTTTCCCCGCCTTGCAGATCAGCGCCGCAGGCCGCCCCGCCCAAACCGCAGCTCAACATTTTGCGCCCGCATGTGTCTTGACGCACAACCGACCCCATTGTATATTCTGCTCATCCCCAAGCGAGTTCCTGTCAGTGGATTTTTTAAGTTATGGGCTGCTATATCATGCCACAGCTCTTGCACCAGCAGGTTTTTTGCGTTAAATGTAGTTTTTTAATGTTTCTTGTCAGCACCGTAGGACCTTTCTCTAAAAGCCTTATTGCCGGACACTCCGCCCCGGCGGATTAGAGCATTTTTCTTTTTATTGTAGCCACGAGCCCTTATGGTGAGCTTTTGATTCGTTTGCCCGTGCTCTATTCTCGCAAGAGAACCCCGCAATGATATCATGCCAATCGCTCGAACCGCACGGGCTGCTCTCACCAAAAGTTCACCTGTGCGCATATGGCTATAGTATTTTGAAAAATGCTCTAGTCCGGCCTACCAGCTACCCCCCCCTTTTTTTTTCTTATGCTGAAATGCCCTATAAAAAAGCTGTTAAGCTCACCATGCCGGAGCTTAACAGCTTTATATGTTTTCAGTAATCGGATTTTCTTCAATTCAAAATCCGAATTCCAAAATCCAAAATTTAATATCTATAGTGTTCAGCCTTGTAGGGCCCTTCGATCGGCACGCCGATATAATCGGCCTGCTGCTTCGTGAGCTTTGTGAGCTTTGCACCGAGCCGGTCAAGGTGCAGGCGGGCAACTTCCTCGTCGAGTTTCTTCGGGAGCGTATAGACCTTCTTTTCAAGCTTCTTGTTAGTGGCAAGCTCAAGCTGCGCAAGCACCTGGTTGGTGAAGCTGTTGCTCATGACAAAACTCGGGTGGCCCGTGGCACATCCCAGGTTCACCAAGCGGCCTTCAGCCAGCACGATGATGGAGCGGCCGCTCTTGAGCTTCCACTTATCAACCATGGGCTTCACCGGAAACCTTTTTGCATTTTTTTCAAGGTATGCCATGTTGATTTCACTGTCGAAATGGCCGATATTGCACAGTATGGCCTCGTTTTTCATCTGCTCCATATGCTTGCCCGTCACCACATGGAAATTGCCTGTGGTGGTGACAAAAATGTCGGCAAAATGCACCACCTCTTCCATGGGCAGCACCTCATAGCCGCCCATGAGCGCCTGCAGCGCGCAGATGGGGTCGATTTCGGTAACAATCACCCGTGCGCCGAAGCTCTTGAGCGCCTGGGCGCAGCCCTTGCCCACATCGCCGTAGCCCAGCACCACGCAGGTCTTGCCCGCGATCATGATGTCGGTTGCGCGCTTGATGCCATCCATGAGCGACTCGCGGCAGCCGTACAGATTGTCGAACTTTGACTTGGTCACCGAATCGTTCACATTGATGGCCGGGAACAGCAGCTCTTTATCCTCCATCATTTTGTACAGCCGGTGCACGCCGGTTGTTGTTTCCTCTGAGACGCCCCGAATTTTTTGGGCCACTTTCTGCCAGCGCCTTGGGTTCTCTTTATAATTGGCCGTGAGCCGGTCCATGATGATCTGCATCTCGCGGTGCTCCTGCTTCTTTTTCAGCAGGGCGGGATTTTTTTCGCACTTGAACCCGAGGTGAATATAGAGCGTGGCGTCGCCGCCGTCGTCGACGATCAGGTCCGGGCCGGAGCCGTCGGGCCAGGTGAGGGCCATCTCCGTGCACCACCAGTAATCCTCAAGTGATTCGCCCTTCCAGGCAAACACAGCAGCCGTGCCTGCTTTGGCAATGGCGGCGGCGGCATAGTCCTGCGTCGAGAAAATGTTGCAGGAGGCCCAGCGGATATCGGCACCGAGCTTGTGCAGGGTCTCGATGAGCATGGCGGTCTCAATGGTCATATGGAGGCTGCCGGTTATCTTGAGCCCTTTGAGCGGCTTGGACGAGCCGTATTTTTTGCGGGTCGCCATGAGGCCTGGCATTTCTTTTTCGGCAAGCTGCATCTCCCTGCGGCCCCAGCCGGCAAGCGAGATGTCTTTTACTTTGTTTTTCAGTTTCAGATCAAGTGGCTGTACGCCCGATACGCTCATGTAAGTCTCCTTTAAAAAAAATTGGTTGCTAGCTTAAGGGCTGCTTCTGCATGCCCTGCCTCGGCATGATGATAGTAATCGTTTGGGCTGAAAAGGTCAATCGTTTTCAGGTGCTTGATTTATCTCATTGATTTTTTTATGAAGAAAGCATATATAGTTACACTTTAAGTAAACCCTTGCGCCGTTACTGAAGCTTCATGCCGCAGCACATGACACAGGCCATCGTCCTGCACGCGCTTGATTACGCGGAATCCGACAGGATCGTATCCCTCTACAGCCTGGACTTCGGCAAGCTGCGCGGCATTGCAAAAGGCGCAAAAAAAAGTTTGCGGCGTTTCGGCAGCTCCCTTGAGCTGTTCACCTGCAATGAGGTCACCTTCTCCGACCGGGAGACACATGGCCTGGTGCGGCTTGAGCGGTGCCGGATTCTCAGGGCTTATCCCGAAATCGCCTGCGATGTAAAGAGGCTGGTGCTGGGAAGTTATCTCCTGGAGCTTGTCGACGCGCTCACGGCCGAAAAGCAGCATCACCCTGAGATCTTTGACCTGCTGCTGTTTTTTATCGACCTGCTCACTGGCCGGGAGTTTCGCGAAGAGCTGCTGCGGCTTTTTGAGCTGCGTCTGTTCGGCTATCTTGGCTACCAGCCGCAATTTCAGCACTGCGCGCTGTGCCGTGAACCCTTCGATGTGCAGGGGGTGTACGGGTTTTCAATACAGCGCGGCGGCATTGTTTGCCCGCGCTGCACGGGCCAGGCGGCCGAGCTCTTGCCGCTTTCAAATGGAACTATCCGGCTGCTGCAGCAGGCCCAGGGACTGGAGTTTGCAAAGCTGCAGCGGCTCTATTTTTCGCAGGTGGCCCGTGACGAGAGCAGGCGCATTTTCGGCAGGTTTCTCGAGTTTCACATCGGCCACCGTCCCCGGTCGCTTGAAATAATGGGGCAGCTTTCTTAAGTAGTGCCTGAAAGAAAAATCGTTTTTTTGTAGCGTTGGGTTAAGCCCGGAAGAAACCGTTGGGTTTCGCACCTCAACCCAACCCGTTTCAGATATTAAGTAGAGACAGGTTTCAAACCTGTTTCGTGCATAAGGGCGAACCCAACAAATCCATGATTCAGGGTTTTCGTTCAACCACTAAGTACATGCATCGCAGGAGGATTTTTTTGTGACGTTTCAGGAAATGATTCTGGCCCTTCAGACCTACTGGGCCAACAAAAATTGCATGCTGCTGCAGCCCTATGACATGGAAGTTGGCGCCGGCACATTTCACCCGGCAACCTTTCTTCGGTGCCTCGGTCCTGAGCCATGGAATGTGGCCTATGTGCAGCCCTCGCGCCGCCCCAAGGACGGCCGCTACGGCGAAAACCCCAACCGGCTGCAGCATTACTACCAGTT
>CAYNVA010000180.1:0-2113 GCA_964400575.1 uncultured Thermodesulfobacteriota bacterium
TGGTCGATGATGGCTGCATCACTTAGTTTCAGCAGGCACTTGGGGCTCTGTTCGGTAAGGCTGCCGAGACGTTTGCTTCTTCCTGCCGCAAGTATGATCGCCTGTGTTGTCATAATAAAATTACTATTGCCAATATTATTAATAAAGCAAGTAGCCTCCTCGCCCCCGCAAGGGGGAGAGGATTGAGGTGAGGGGGCAATATGTTTCTATTATATGCCCTTTCATCCACACCCCTCATCCTGACCTTCTCCCCTCAAGGGGAGAAGGAACTCTTAATTTACAAGCATTTGGATTTATTACATCCCGGCGTCTTATAGTTTATTACTTAAAGCCTTTGCGCTGCATAATAGAACGGTAGAGATCTGCAAAATGCTCTGAGCGCCTGCGGTTGTCAATCTTGCCCTTTGCAAACTCAAAAGCGCGCCTGCCCATGGCTGCTGCCTCATCCGGATTGTCCAGCAAATAGAGCATGGCATCGGCCATGGCCTGCACATTTCCCGGCTCAGCGAGCATGCCGGTCTCTCGGTCGTGGACGAATTCCGGATTGCCGGCAACGGCGGTTGACACCACAGGCTTTGCCATGGCCATGGCCTCCACAACGCTGCCCGTAAGCCCCTCGCCGCGCTTGGATGAGATGACCGAGACGTCAAGCGCGGCAATAATCTGCGGTATGTCGCTGCGGAAACCCGTGAAGATGAAGTTGGAGCCGAAACCATGCCGCGACAGTTCTTTGTAATAGCGCTGCCAGTCGCCGCCGCCGACCAGCAGAAACCGCGCCTGCGGAAACTTTTCTATCACCTTTACCGCGGCTTGAAACAGAATATCGTGGGACTTCTTGCCGGCAAAGTTTGCGATCATGCCCAGCACCGGCATTGTCGGGCCGATGCCGAACTCCTGCCGCACGGCATTGCCGTCGACGCCCGGGTGAAACCGGTCGAGGTCAACGCCGTTATAGATGATTTCAATTTTTTCCGGGCTTATCCGGCCCGTGTCGACAAGCATCTCTTTGATAAGCTGCGCATTCACCACTATGCAGTCGACCTGCGGGCTGCCGTATACGCCGGCCCAGCTTTCGGGAATATCAAAGCTGTTCTTCTTGTCGCCCAGCAGCGCCGGGAGCTGCATGCCACGGGTGGCCCTGCAGACAAAGTTGAGCGCCCGGAACCTGTGGCAGTGGACAACGTCAAATTTCTGTTCCACAATAAATTTTTTAAACTGCCACAAGCCGATGTATTTCCACAGCCGCTGCATGGGAAAGCTTGCAATCGGTATGCCCGCCTCCTGAAGGGGGCCGAAGGTTCCCCGTCCCGGCGGGCTGTCGCCGCGGCGGATATTGAAAGTGCAGGACACATCGTGCCCGAGCTGCTTCAGGCCGATAGCCAGGCGCATCATCTGGATGGACCCGCCGGCGCTTATTTCATTGTGGCTGGCTACATGCAGAATTTTCAATTTTTGTTTGTGTGGCATACCCTGCTCTGTGTTGTTTATGCGAAGCAACAAAATAGCCTACCGCTTGCAGGATGTCCATTAAAAATATAGGGCCGCAGCATGCGATTAGCCAATAAAGACGGCGCGAGCCCTGCATGCAGGGTATATAACTGTTGACGATACCGGGAGAAATATTTATAGTAGGCCCAACCCGATTGCCAGGAGCCCGCACTTCATGCAGATTAAAAAATGGCCGGATGTGGCGTTCTGGAAAGAGCTTGTCTCGGCAAGCCCTGCCAGCACGCTATACCATACGCCCCTGTGGCATGACATCGTCACCACAGCATACCCGGACTACGCCGTGGCAACCATGGGCTTTGTTTTTGATGACGGCAGCCGGGCTGTCGTGCCCTGCATTCAAACAAAAAAGGGCAGGCCCCTGCTGGGGAAATCCCGCCTGAAGTCTTCGGTTTTTGGCGGGTACGGCGGCATTGTAGCCAGAGGTCATCTACCCGCAGGAAAACAGCAGGAAATATACGGCTATCTTGTGCAGCAGCGCGCCAGCATTTCCATTGATACGAATCCTTTTTTTACGACCACGGCAACACTGCCCGACGCATTTGACTCCCGGCAGGATTTCACCCTGGCATTAGAGCTGACCCGTGATGAGGACGGGCTGCGCAAA
>CAYNVA010000181.1:0-13232 GCA_964400575.1 uncultured Thermodesulfobacteriota bacterium
CCACTGTCGTGGTCAGCGGCACTGTCGTGGTCAGCGGCACTGTCGTGGTCGGCGGAACTGTCGTGGTCAGCGGCACTGTCGTGGTCGTGCCGCCACTGATTGTCGTGGTGGTTGACCCTGCAGGGATTGTGGTCGTAGTCGGCGCCACAGTCGTAGTCGGCGCCACTGTCGTGGTCAGCGGCACTGTCGTGGTCGGCGGCACAGTCGTAGTCGGCGCCACAGTCGTGGTCGGCGGCACTGTCGTGGTCGGCGGCACTGTCGTGGTCGTCGTGACCGGTGGCACTGTCGTGGTCGTCGTAACCGGTGGCACTGTCGTGGTCGTCGTGACCGGTGGCACTGTCGTGGTCGTCGTGGTCGGTGGCACTGTCGTGGTCGGCGGCACTGTCGTGGTCGTCGTGGTCGGTTCCACGCTTGTTGTCGTGGTTGTCGGCGGAGCTGCAGTGCTGGCATAGCCTTTTATGCATATATCAATAGGGTATGATGTGTCTGCCCCAAGAGCAGTCCATGTTGTTGATGTACCATAATAACTCATCCAGGTTTTCCCTGTTTCAATGGTGGGATTTGCATAACCTCCATATACCCCCTCAACAGGTACAGGGTACATATAAGAAGGCGTGTTGTACTTTACCTTTATATAAAAATCATCCCCGTTTGTCAGGCTTATCGGCGTTGGCAGCGTAAAGGTATAATATCCCGGCAGGGTGCATGATTGACCCGTAAGGCTGCCTAATAAACCTGAAAGGGTCGTGGTCGTATTATCAAAAGTATCATATACTTCAATATCAATGGTGGCATTGCTGGCAACCACATATGTTCCAACCCTGTAAAGATATTCATTCTGCGTTGGGGTAAATTTAATAAGGCCATATGCAATATTACTGGTGCCATATCCATAATCGTATATCCAACCCAATGTATCATAATAATACACCTTCGAAGTTGCATCATAGGCTAATCTATTGGGGAAATATCCGACAAGCCGGTTTACTGAAGTATCATTATAAGAAATATACAAATAGCCTGCCTGACCCCAGGCTGGCCCCCAGCTGTTTTTTATAATCCATGCCCCCATACCACCTGCAGTTACTTTAGTATCGTCCCATCCTGCAAGTCCCACCGCATGGTTGGTCTGATTGTCGGCGTTGTAATAATAGGTATAATTGCCGCTGTTATAGTTAGCGGGGTCCCAGTAAAAATTAGTATATATAATCCCATAATCAATAATTGCCTGCTTGATGGTATTTGCTACCCGCGGCAGTAAACGAAGATCTGTTACATACGCCTGCTCTGCTAAACCGGTTGTGCAGGTCCCGGTAGCAGGCACATAAGGATCAGCGGCTTCAGAAGGAGGGCCTGCCTTTCTCGTAAAATAAGCCGTGGACATATATAAATGTCCACCGCCCATGCACGGATCATACACAAAACCGTGACAGTTCATTAAATTATTCTCCGATAAATCAAAGTCTCCCAGACCCAACACTTTCCATCTGCTTTCAACAGAACCCATGGTGGCAAATGCCCAGCAGGTTCCGCACGGGTTCTGGTTTTTTACCGATGTTACCAGCCCGAGGGTTCTCAGGTCATAGACAGGATCGGTTATTGCAGCCTCTTCATGCGGTGTTGATAAAAACGCATCAAAATTAGGCAATACAGGCGCCGGTATTTCTCCCAGTCCATACCCGTCTTCTGTAACCGTCTTAAAAGTTCCCGACTCGATCTGCTTCAAATATTCAAGAAAGGCCGGATTGAGAGGAGCAGCCTTTGGGAGGGGTTCTCCATAGGCTTGTAATGCCGGCAGCATTAAAAACAAGCATATAAAAATAATTAATTTTTTCATAATTCCCCCGCCTTTCTACTGATTAAAGATTGATGATTTCGTAAAGGTAAGGAGGTAAAGGGGTAATGGGGGAGGTGTAATGGGGACAGCGCCCTTTACAACCATTGCCTGTCTGTGCAGCGGTGCGCGCCGCGCACACTGACTTCTTCCTTGAGATTGCCACTCCGCCGCTGCGGATCGCAATGACTAATTTATAAAATCGCTCCACGCCATGCTCCCTCTACCCTGGAGAGGTCAGCGACTCGCCGTGGCGAGGTTGGGGTGAGGGGGCCTGCAAATTCAAATGTGAAGGCAGACTAGTGGTTCATGACAATCCAAATTATGTGTTGCCTGGACCACCCCTAGCCCCTCCTTGTCAAGGAGGGGGATTAACAGAGGCCTCCCTTGCCAAGGGGGGGTCAGGAGGGGTCAACTAATAAAATGAAAAGTCATAGCCCACTAGTATATTTAATAGCATATTGGTTTTTTCTTTCAATTTTTTATTTATTAAATCGGCATCAAACTTCGTAACTGGCGATCACCCCGTGTCCATTTTATCGGGGGAAGATCAATGCACACAATAGAGTTTGCACTACTGCTTGCTTCATACGGAATAAGTGTGTTATACAAACTCTGTTTTTTTATCAATTACACAAGAGATATTCGTATGATCAACGTTGATGTCATGAGAAAGATCGACCGCTGTATCGGCGTTCCTCTCTGCTTTCTTTTCTCCCTTGCAGACCGGTTTTTAAAATCACTGCGCAGGGCAAAGAGCACACCGCCCAAAAAAATTCTCATTATCCAGCTCTCGGAGATGGGCTCAACAGTGCTCGTGCGGCCATCTGTCAGATACTTCAAAAATAAATTCCCTGATACTGAATTTTTTTATCTCATATTTGAAGAGATGAAGGAAAGCCTCTTTTTTCTTGATGAGATCCCGCGGACCAATATCCTTACCATAACATCCTCATCTCTTTCAGGCCTCGTGAGAAGCAGTCTGAAGGTTTTATTACGATTACAAAAAGAAAAAATTGATGCTGCCCTTGACCTTGAGCTTTTTTCCCGGTTCAGCTGCCTGCTGAGCTGGCTCAGCGGAGCCCCGGTCAGGGCGGGATTTGACAACTTCCACGCCGAGGGCCTTTACCGGGGGAGCCTGCTGACACACCGCGTTCATTACAATTATTATAATCATATCAGCCTCAACTTTTTTGCGCTCTTTAAAGCGCTCTCAGCCGACGAACGCGACGCACCTCTTGTGAAAGAGCACTTGGCGCAGGATGAAATCCGCCAGACACTGCTTGAATCAACCGAAGAAGAAAAAAATGCCCTCTGGGAAAAGCTCAAAAGGGAAAGCCCTGACATCAGCCCCCGCCACCGGCTGATCGTGCTCAACGCCAATGCATCCCAGCTCCTTCCGCTCCGGAGGTGGCCGATTGAAAATTATATACAGCTTGCAAAAAAGCTTCTGGAAAACAAGGACTATTATATTATTTTAACAGGCGTCCGCTCGGAAATCCCTGACGCTCTGGCAATCAGCAGCGCGGTCAACAATCCCCGCTGCATTAATCTTGCCGGAAAGTCTACGATACAGGAGCTTATAGACCTGTACAACTGTGCAGATGTGCTGGTGTCAAATGACTCTGCGCCGCCGCACTTTGCATCACTTACCAAAATCAGGATTGTGGTGCTTTTCGGCCCTGAAACACCCCGCATGTATGCCCCTCTTTCAGCAAACCGGGATGTTGTCTATCTGGGGCTTGCCTGCAGCCCCTGCGTATCAGCGTTCAGCCACAGAAAATCAGCCTGCACAAACAACCTGTGCCTGAAGCAGATTAGCGTTGATGATGTGCTGAGCCGGGTGGGGGCATATCTGTCCCGGAGCAGTCAGAAAAACTAGTCTGGATTATTCATCATCCATAGAAATCGCAGCAGGGGCACCGGAGCCTGCAGCAAATATGCGGACACGGGCAATGCACATCACGGCGCGCTGTTAGGGGGGCTCTTATCGGCAACAAGAAAAAATCTGTAGAAATCGCACGAGGGGAAGTTCCCGTCATTAATTTTTATCCGAAGAGCAAATCCATTCTCTTTTGACGGCGCCTCTGTGATGCTCACGTCGCCGCGGCCGCGCTCCTTGAGTATCCTGTAGTAGGGATGCGCATCCCGGGGGATGGCCGTAAAGACTTTATGGGTAATTCCCTCCGGCTGGTTAAATTCGATGTGCCGGTTCGTCAGATTATCGCCGCGCAGTGTAAGCTCGTCAATGCCGTCAAAACGCGCACATTCCCAGGAAAGGACAAGCTGCGTGTCGGGCTTAAAGGACTGCGGAAATGTGCGCTGCAGGAAGGCCAGCAGCTCCTTGCTTTTCTCGAGCTCAAGCTTGGCGATGGGCACATTGAGAAGCTTGTAAATTCTCACGCTGTACGGGGGGCGATCGAGCAGGCCCTCAACCGTCAGGGTCTTTTCGAGCTTCCAGTTGACCGGAATATTATACGGGTTGGGCAACACGTCACGCACCACATCATGCCAGTTTCTGAATTCACCGATGACCGCATAGGCATCCTTCTGAAGGACGCCCCGCGCAGCGCGGATGTCAACATAATGCCTGCCCCTGTCCTGAAACCTATCAAGAAATTTCTGGTAGGCAGTTGTGTTGTTGGCCGCATAGACATATTTGGGCTTGAGCTGTTCAAAATATTCATGGATTGCAGCCTGCGGGAGCACGCTGTCGATTAAATGCTCGTGCCGGTAATAGTTGAAAATAAGCGAACTTATTACAAGAAAAAGCACAAAGACGGGTGCCAGTATTTTTCTGAGCAGCCCGGGCCTCATGGTTCCCAGGAAAAAGGCGATGCATAAGACCATGGGCGGCGTTGCGATCGACAGATGCCGCGCCAGCCGATGAAAAGGAATGTACTGGGTGAAGCTCATGCTTCCCCACTGGAGGTAGCAGAACACCACGGCAAGCCAGAGAGCCGGGTACCAGCCGTTGCTCCTGTACCGTATCAGGCCATATATAAAAGCAGGCAGGGCCACAAGATAATAAAAGCCGTAGATGCTGCCCTCAATCCCCTGAAAGCTGAATTTTCCGGCTTTGCTTATGTGAAACATAAGGGTCGGATACATGTACAGGTCCTTGCAGAACCCGTGCTCGCCCGCGTAGTGTGAAAGGGTATTGTGGTACTTAAAAAGGAAATCGCCCGTTACCTTGTAATAGGAGATGCCTTCAAGTGCTGCCACCAGCAGGAAAGCCCCGGTGAGGATGGCATAGCGCAGTACGAAAATCTTGATGAATCCGTTGACAAACCCGAGCGGTTTTATCTTTTTTTGAAAAGCAGGCAGTGAGCAGAGAAAATAAATTGCTGCAAACAGAACAAGCACGACCGCCGACATGTTGACCAGCGTGCACCATCCAAGCAGAAGCCCGCAGAGGGCATATGACCAGGCCGATTGCAGAGAAGGGCTCTCGCTTTTCAGGTTCTGCCTATCGCCTTTAAACAGAAAATACATGGCAAAAAGCGAGAACCCTGAAAGAAGCCCGTCGGGCATCAGCCGGCTGGCAAGCTCGACATCAAGGGGATAAAAGGCAAGCAGCAGCGCGGCAATAAGGCCGGTGCGCGCATTAAACAAAAGCGCGCCAAGCTTGTAGGCCGCAACAACGCTCAGCAGCGAAACAATCAGCGCATAGAAGCCGCAGGCAAAATCATTGATGCCGAAAAGCGCATAGGGGATCGCGGCAGGATAATAGGTGCCGATCCGGAACCCGTTGTTGTCCGGGAAAATAAAACGATCGCCCTTCATGACCTGATAGGTGCGGGCAACATAGTCCGGGTCGTCATCCCAGTTCAGGCCGTTGAAAAAGGCCAGCCGCAGCGCCAGCGCCATGAAAACTATGCACAGGAGCGCTGCCGTGTTTTTATTGAATATACGATTCATTGATTGGCTCAAGGTTAATATGATTTTGGCATACCTAGTACTGATTTCAGCAAGAGAAGAGTATTCTTAAAACAAAACCGCTCATCCTGCAAGACTATTTTATCAATACCCTTGAAATATCATGCATTATCCGGCAAGACCGCTGTTTTTTTACACCGGTGCGCATGAAAAAGCTTGGATTCTGTTTTTGAAACATGAAAGTTTTTTTGAAAAGCATGCGGTTTCTGCCCTGGGCAGACCTGCGCTGTGAAACTAGCCCCCGATCCTGACAAGCTCGCCAAGGAGTGGCAGCCTGCCACGTGCACGGGCTGTTTTCGTGTGCACACCTTACAGGGTTCTTGCATTGAGCTGTTTCGCTGCAGGTGCGGAAGCGCTGAAAATCGTAAAAATAAAAACTGAACAGCCCCGAAGAGCACACCGGGAGAAAAAAGAAGCCCCCTGTTTGCTCGGACTTTTTTTCTATACGTGCCCGGGCACAGGCGCACGGGCTGCATGACTGCATCCATTCGCCGTGTGCCTGTGCCCGCGGTGATCGCATTTGCGATTGACACACAACAGCCTTTATTTTATGCTTCTTATAAACTTTTGACCAACGGAAGGATGTATCCTCTGGGCATGAATCGTTCAGCACACGGCTCTCACATCATAGCATCGCGGGAGTTTTGGCTGTGGCTTTCCGTTATCCTTGCCGTGGCTTTGATTCTCCGGCTGGTCTTCTGGGTTGGCCCGGGACAGCGCGATGACGAGCAGTATGCGCGAACCGCACACATGATTCTTACATCGCAGTACAATCCGTTGCACGGCACGGTTTTTTCCGTCCGCACTGCAGTCTGTTTCCCGATTGCCTGGTCCTGGAAGCTTTTTGGGATAGGCTGCACAACAGCCTCTCTGTATTTTCTTCTATGCGGGCAGATGCTGGTATTTCTGGGCGGATGGCTCGGCAGGAGACTTTTCGGACCTACCGAGGGCATCATGGCAGCCTGTGTGCTTGCCTTTCTGCCGCTTGACATCGTTTTTTCAACACAGCTGATGCCCGACCTCCCGCTTGCTGCCTGGATTGCCGCCTCTGTCTGTCTTGCCATCGCAGCGTCGGACCGAGCCTCTCTTGCGGTGTATTTTCTCGCCGGTGCGGCACTTGGCATTGCTGCGCTGACCAAGGAATTTGCCATTGCCGCACTCATGTTCATTCCACTTCTTGTGTTCCTGCAGGCAAAGTCGGACAATACCATCGGCCGCGGCATTACGGCGCTGCTCTGTTTCGGGAGCGGCTGCTGTTTTGTGTTCCTGCTGCAGATTGCCTACTTTGGCTCGTACGGTAAACCCTTCTACTTTCTCCAGATGATTCTCAGCAATGCTGCCGAAGAAAAAAATAGCGTTGCTGACACCCTCTTTTATTATCAGCAGCTCTTCAACCTGCACAAACACCCGTGGCAGAACCGCTGGTTTGGCTGGCTCTACTACTGCGTTGTGCTTTCGATCCCGTGGCTTTGCTGGAAAAGACAAAAAAACATCTGGCTTCCCATCCTCTGGCTTGTTTCATATTTCATTTTCCTGCAATACATCGGCCCTGCAATCAGCGGCAGACAGAGCGTTGAGCGTGCAGAACGATTTCTCATCCCGATGGGAGTACCGGCATCGCTTTTGATAGCGGCGGCACTGGGTCCCCTGTTCCACGGGCGGGGCTTGCGGCGCGCTGCAGGATTGGCAGCACTGGCAGTGCTTCTTGCTTCGATGCTTTCCACCACCATCCTGCATGCCTATCCTGTTGAAACACTTCAGATCAAACGCTGGCAGAAGCTTGCCTATGTTCTTGAGCGGCTGCCGCCGGCACCGATCTATGCAAGCGGGGATGTCCATTCGCGAATCGAGATGTACTCTGATTTCCGCCTTGCCGTCCGTTTTGGTGATTTCAGACAGCTTCGTGCAAACACGGTACAAGACACCTGGGTAATCATCGATGGGGACTGGGGAGGCAAGAAGGACCTGCGGAACCGAAGCTTTCTTGAATCATGGACACTGGTGGCGGAGCTGGAGCCGATCCTGTGCGAGTCACGCAACTATCTTTCAGATTTCACCCCGAAAATATACTGGGCCGGCAAAACCCTTCCGGCAAAAGACATGCTGCTCGACCGGCAGGCAGCATCCTTGCTTTCCGGCATTGACAGGCAGAACCTGGTCTGCATCTGGGAAGCGGCAAAGGTGGATGGGACTGATGATGTTTTGTTTTCCGGGCGCAGCGCCCGGGTCCGTCATATCGACTTCAATCCCGCGGAAGGTGTGCGCTATGAATGCTTCGAGCCCGTGCAGCCGACAGAAAATCAGGTCTACGAAGTCATTGCCGTCAAGGGACGGGGCAAGGTCACTGTGATGGAACAGCCCGGCCGCCATAACGGTGAAACGCTTGCCGTGCGCGTTGATGACAGCGGGTTTCCGCAAGATGATTACTACCGTTTTCTGGTCGTAAAAAAGCCCCTGCCGAAAAAGCCGGAGTGATTTTTTTTGCAGGACACCACCATAAGAGCAAGGATGTATTATCAGCATGGCTGCCTTTGCTGCTGATCTCACCTGTCCTGCGGCGGGCGATGCGGTCTGATACGGGGGCAGTCTTACACGCGCACAGGCTGTTTCGTGTGCACCCGGCCATTTCGCAGGGGCTCAAAGGTGTGCCCTTTTAATTCTTACCTGACAGGAGACCGTTTCTATTGACACAAAATAATCCCTTATGTATACTTTTTCCATCTCTTCACCAAAATCACGGTATATAAATACTTAAGGGGCAGACCGAAAGAACACGGCGGCACAAGGTCTTTACGGAACAGCCGCCGTGGCCGCTCAAAAAAAATCTACCACGATGAAAAAAATTCTCTCTCACCCCCTCTGCGGCAACCTTCTGGTTGTCTTTGCCTATACCGCGCTCACCCTTATATATACTGATCCTCTCTGGCGGCATTTCTCTGAAGCGATCCCCGGGTACAATGATGTCTGGTCGTTTTACTGGAGTTGCTGGTGGTTTAAAAAAGCATTGACCGAACTTTTCACCAATCCGTTCTATCCGGACTATATTTTTTATCCGGCCGGCACCTGCATTCTTCTGTCGACCATTGCGTTTCTGCACAGTATGCTCTCCATACCGCTTCAATACATAGTCGGATTGGTTGCAGCCTTCAATCTGCTGACGGTTGTGAGCTTTGTGTTGTCTGCCTGGGGAACATTCCTGCTTGTAAGATACCTGACGGGGAATGCGCCAGCCTCCTTTTTTGCCGGCTTTATCTACGGCTTCTGGCCCTGGCGCATGGTCAAGCTCGCCGTAGGTCACCACAATTTACTCTGTACGGAGTGGATACCCTTTTTCGCGCTTTTCTTCATAAAAACCTTTGAGGAGGAGGATTGGCTTAATCCCGTGTGGGCCGCCCTTTTTTTCACGTTGACCTTCTATTCCGAGACAACCTACCTTGTGTTTCTGATTCTCTTTGGTATAGGCTTCGGCTGCTTTAAAATAATTCAGGGCATTACCCTTCCGGTATGCAAACGGCTGATTGTTTTCTCTGCGGCAGCCATAGTGTTTGCGGCCCCGCTGCTTCTTCCCATGCTATATGAGATGACTGCAGTGCCATACATCCATGGGAAAGCAGGCAGAATCGAATCGAACCAGTTTTCGGCAGACCTCGTGTCTTTTGTCACACCGACCTACATGCACCGGTTCCTGGGGGAACGGTTTGAAGGGGTGCGCAAGACATTTCATTTTATTCTTGATGAAAATTCGCTCTACATGGGATGGGTTGTTGCTGGTATCGGACTTCTAACCATGCTGTTTGTGAAAGACAAAAAGCTTCTCTTCTGGAAGCTCTCTTGTATCTTCTTTTTTATCATGGCCCTTGGGCATACGCTCCATGTTTTCGGCAAAAATGTTTTTCCGGAAATCTATCTGCCGTACGAATATTACTTCCGCATCCCGCTGATCAACTTTTCACGCGCCCCGAGCCGCATCTTTGTCATCGGCATGCTCTGCTTTTCTGTCATCTGCGGCTTTGGATGCAAAAAATTCATCGCGTATGCAGCCGCGCAAAAAAAATATCTGTCGTGGTTGCTGTTACTGTTAGCCGTACCGGTTTTCATTGCATGCTTTCTCGACTATTGGCCAAAAGCATTCCTGCTCACCGACCCGCAAAAAAAATTCTACTATTATAAAATGTTCGCACAAGACACGGAGGACTATGCAACTATTACCCTGCCCGCAGTCTTTAACCCCAACGAGCTCGGCGGGCAGACTGTTTCCGGAAAAAGAACCGTTGTTGGAGCTACTGCCCGAACCCCTGAGTCGGCAGAAATATTCGCCCACACCGCACCAGTGCTGAAATATCTGGTTGACCCGTCTCTTTACAAACAGCTTGATCCCGGTGAGATAGAGCGCGGAAAAAAAATTCTTGCTGATTACAACATCAGGTACATCATTTTTCACCACCACGCATATCGGCAGGAGCCGGGGAAAAGCCATCTGAAGAAGCATCTGGCCCTGCTTGCGCAGATTGGTGCAACAAAGATATTTGATGACAGGGAAGAAATGATTTTTGATATCGGAAAAACCTTGCGTTCCGGCATCGACAGGCATAATTTTGTCTGCTTCTGGGAAGCGGCAAAGGTCGACGGTACTGATGATGTTTTGTTTTCCGGGCGCAGCGCCCGGGTCCGTCATATCGACTTCAATCCAGCGGAAGGTGTGCGCTATGAATGCTACGAGCCCGTGAGACTGACGGAAAATCAGGTCTACGAAGTCCTTGCTGTCCAGGGACGGGGCACTGTCACTGTGCTGGAGCAGCCCGACCGCAATAACGGCGGAACGCTTGCGGTGCGCGTTGATGACCGCGGGTTTCCTGGGGATGATTACTACCGTTTTCTGGTCTTAAAAAAGCCGGGGCCGGAAACCCCTCGGTAATGTTTTTTTTGGAGGAACCGGGTAAGTGAACAAGGCTGTGATTATCTGCGGTGCGGGATTGAGTGCCAAAACGGCATCCCTAAGTTCAGGGACAGGGACGGGCTGTGGTAAAAGTATGATATCGATGTTGTTGCAACACACTACTGCGCCGTTGAATTAAACAGGGTGCCGGCCCCCGAATTTTTCAAGACTCAAACGGGACAGATGCAATACTGTTTGGCGACATGTACTATAGGACGAAACAGCCTGTTTCTTTTGATGTATCTGCTCAATATGTGCGAAAGATCACTATCGGTAAACCGGCGGAAGCACCCGGTACCGCCAAATCACATGCGTGGTGATGCTATGCTCTACAGAACCCTTGGACCCTCAGGCATGCAGGTGTCGCTGCTTGGTTATGGCGGCTGGGCGCTGGGCAAAAAAGGCTGGCCGGGGGTCGATGAAAAAGAGGCCCTGAAGACTCTGGAAGCCTGCATCGGGCAGGGTATTAATTTTTTCGACACAGCCCCGGTGTACGGTTTCGGCCGCTCCGAAGAGCTGATTGGCGAAACACTGGCCGGCATACGGCCGCAGATAATCATCGCCACAAAATGCGGCCTTCGCTGGGACGACCGGGGGCGCATCAAGCACAATCTTACGGGAGATTCAATCAGGTGGGAGCTTGAGCAGAGCCTGCGGCGCCTCAAAACCGACTATATCGACCTGTACCAAATTCACTGGCCCGACCGCCATACCCCCCTGGAAGAAACACTGGAAACGCTCACTGCGCTTAAAGTTCAGGGCGTGATCCGGCATATTGGCCTGAGCAATTTCAGCCCGGAGCTGTTCAGAAAAGCCCTGCCCCTTGCCGACATTGTGTCAGTACAGCAGCCCTACAATATGCTGCAGCGCGAGGCCGAGGCTACTCTGCTGCCCCTGTGCAGTCAGCTTGGTATCGGGTTTATCTGCTACAGCCCGCTTGCGCAGGGGCTGCTTGGAGGCTCACTTAGTGAGGATTTCAAGCCCGGCAGGCATGATGTGCGCCGCCTGAACCCCCTGTACCGCAACAGGGAAACATTTCAGGCCGCAATTGCGCTGGTTAAAAACATAACACCCTGCCCTGCCGCGCAATCCCTTGCATTTGCAGCCCGGCAGGAGGCTGTCAGCACCCTGCTGGTGAGCATGACACGCAGGGCGCATCTGATTGAAAACTGCAGAACAGTCTCCAGTGCCCGCGCCAGGTAGAGAAGCACAGCTGTTGGTCTCTGCAACAAGCGCCTCTGCGAAATTTATTTTTCGTTACTACGGTTGATAGAACGCTTTTCTTAATAATGAAAACAGGATCGCCGCACATCTTGCTAAAATTTCATCTCTATTTTCCTTTCCTCTTCTGCTGAAAAAATTCTTCATGAATTAAAAAAAATCACGCCTGAATTATCCTTCTATGGGCTTGAATTTACGGCATAATTTTTTTATTAAAATTTGCCTTGACGAAATGCCCTCTTCTCAATTATGAATTACCCTTCACGCACACCTGTTTATGAACCACATCACATTGCTCATGGTATTATGACACGCACACAGGCTGTTGAACGCACTATTGGCTATTTACCCGACATATATTTGACGGGTTCAATGAAGGAACTGTACACGAGGGGAAAAAGTCTGTGCGAAGCTGACACCCCCTGCCTGCTCATCACCGGCGAAAGCGGAACGGGCAAAGAACTGCTTGCAAAAAGTATCCATTACACGCTGTCGCCCGGCTCGCAGTTCATTGCAATCAGCTGCGTCAACCTGCCGTATGGGCATTTCGAAGAAAAAATTGAAGCCTGCCTCACCGATCTCAGCAGCTATATGGCCGGGCGGACAGGCAAAGGCGCCCCGTATGCTGCAACGCTTTTTTTCCGCGACATAGGCAAGCTTGAGCACTCCGTGCAAAAGGATCTTTTGGGGCTGCTTCAGAAAAAAATAGGCGGGCAGCGCAGCACCAAGCAGAACCATGCAGGCCGCATCAGGCTGGTATTTTCAAGCAGCCAGCAGAACGGAAACGCCGCCGGCCAGGACAGAGCCGACGGCAGCGAACAGTGCATCAAAGCCTTTAATCCCCGGCTTATAAGCATTCTGCCGCTTCGCGACCGCACCGCCGATATTGAGCATCTTGCAACCTTTTTCATCGACCGTTTTTCCAAGGAATATGGAAAGGATATCGGCGGCATTCACAGCTCGGCACTGGATCTTCTTGAAAGCTGGGGGTGGCCGGGCAATATCAGTGAGCTGCGCGATGTTATCGAGAATGCGGTGCTGCTGTCGCGGCATCTGCTGATTATGGATGAGGATATACGTTTTAACATCTCAAAAAAATTTATCGCCCTTGAAAGCTTTTTATGCCGCGAGGACTTCTTCACCCTTGAAGAAATCGAAAAAATATACATCCAGACCGTGCTGCTGCGCATGAAAAACAACAAAAGCAAAACTGCAAAAATACTTGCTATTTCGCGCAACACGCTCCAAAGCAAGCTTGAAGATTACAACGCCCTTCCCGTTAAGCCTAAAAACCGCAAAAAA
>CAYNVA010000182.1:0-5710 GCA_964400575.1 uncultured Thermodesulfobacteriota bacterium
CGCTGGTGCATGAGGGCATCATAAGCCTTTCCTCATCGCGCATTCAGGTTCTGAACGACCCCTATGGCAGCTACCCTGATGACATCACAATTTCACAATGCCGCCAGTGTACGCAGCCAGCATGCCTGGCTGCCTGCCCCACGGACGCTCTTGCCCGCGATCCCGCGCACGGCAATGTGGCCACCATCGATCCGGCAAAATGCATCGGCTGCAAAAGCTGCATCAATGCCTGCTCCTGGGCGCCTGCACGTGCCATCTGGAACAACGATGCAGGGTATTCGCAAAAATGCGATCTGTGCGCGAGTGCATCACACTGGGATGAAACAGGCGGGCCCGACGGCAAAAAGGCCTGCGTTGAGATATGCCCGCTGGGGGCCATAACCTTCTCCAAAATCATACCCGCGCAGGATGATCCAGACAGCTACACCGTAAACCTGCGAGATCGGCAGTGGCGCAAACTAGGCTATCCGCGATTCTAAATTACAGTGGAGGACTACACGGCATGAACGGCTATACAGGCAAGCTGCTCAGAATAAAATTAACCGACAGAACCTTTTCGGAAATGGCCACCAGCGGCTACGTGCAATGGGGCGGCGGGCACGGCATGGGCTCGGCTGTCTTTTTTGATTTGGTTAAAGACAAAACCATCGACGGGCTTGACCCCGCCAATGTTGTCACCATTATGACATCGCCCCTTTCGGGAACTCTGACGCCGGGCTGCTCGGCGCGCACCGAAGTGCAGGGCATCGGCACACAGGCCTACCCCTTCTGCTGGTTTACCAGAAGCGGCTTTGGCGGCAGGTTTTCATCCATGCTGAAGTTTGCCGGCTGGGACGGCATCATTATCGAAGGCGCTGCAGACAGCCCCGTGTGGGTCGATATCAGAAATGATGCGGTCACCATCCGCAACTGCTCCGACCTGTCCCTCTGGGGCAAAGATACCTGGGACTGTCAAGCAACCATCTGGAACTATGTACGCGGAACAGACGATACCAGCGCCTGGTGCAGCCCGCAGGAAGGCTCCGGCAGCCGCACCACGCAGCGGCCGGCAGTGCTGGCCACAGGTCCGGCGGGAGAAAATCTCAGCCGTTCGGCCTGCCTTACTCACGATGCGGCAAACAGCTCAGGTCAGGGCGGCTTCGGTGCAGTCTGGGGAGCTAAAAAGCTTAAAGCTATAAGTGTGATCGGAACGGGCGGCATCTCTATCTATGACCCCAAAGCTCTCATGAAAACCCGCATTGATCAGGTGCGCACGTATGGTTATCATTCCGAGAAACCGGTTTCCAGCTCAATCCCTAACAATTTTCAAAGCCCGCCGGGCATGGGGGCCCTCTTTGAACTGGTGCCGTTTAACAAGCATACGTCCGGAAAGCGACCGGCGGCCTGCATTGGCTGTCATTCGGCATGCAAACGCCGCTACGCCAACGGCCTGGGCAATGATGCCGTTTGCTCGGAGGCTGCTTTTTATCTTTTTGCAAAGGACCGCGACACGGTCCATCGCGCCACGGATCTGCTGAACAAATTAGGTGTTAACTCTCTTGAAGCATATTACTGCCTGCACTATCTTAAAGATCTAACGGAAAAGGGTTTAATCGGCCCCGGAACCGAAATCCAATCGCCCCTCTCATTTGATGATTTCGGCAGCTATGAATTTATCGAGCAGTTTTTAAAAATGCTTGCCTATGGTGATGACGGCCTTGGTAACCCTTCCCCTTTCGGCAAAGATATAGCTCAGGGCGCCATACGAGCTGCAGCAAAATGGGGCAGGCTTGAAGAGGATCTGGCGTCCGGCCTGCTGCCCTATCCCTACTGGGGATACCCGTTTCATATGGACCCCCGCGCGCAGCTTGAGTGGGGATACGGCTCAATTCTCGGTGACCGGGACATCAACGAGCACTGCTTCAACAGACTCAAATACCTGAGCGGCGGGGCTTATTTCGGCATGAAAAAAGCGCCCATTACCCCGGAAGAGGCTGTAAACATAATACGCGCCAAGATGGTTCCCTATACTGACGATGAGCTTATGCTCGACTTCAGCCAGGAAAACATGTATTCCGGTCACATCGCAAAGCTCGTGTCATGGCACCGTTATTATACGCGGTTCTGGAAACAGTCGATGCTGTTCTGCGATTCACGCTGGCCGGATTTCGTCAACCCCTATGCCGAGGATTTTGCAGGCTCAACCGGCCAGGCAGAACCAGCGTTTCTGCAGGCTGTGACCGGTAATGATATATCGTTTGAGGAAGGCATTGAAATCGGCAGGAAAATCTGGAACCTTGACCATGCTATCTGGACGCTGCAGGGCCGGCATCGTGACATGGTGAACTTTGCCGATTATGTGTACACAGTGCCTTTCGACAAAAAAACGAAAGACTATTTCGGCAAAGTCGACGGGACCTGGGCCTTCATAAATGCTGAAGGAAGAACGGTTGATAGGCAAAAATTCGAAGAGTTTAAAACAGCATTTTATGAGCTGCAGGGCTGGGATACGGCTTCGGGCTATCCGACCCGAGCCACGCTGGAGTCACTGGGCATGCAAAATGTCGCCGATGAGCTTGGGCTGAAAGGGAAACTCGGAGCATCCGGCTAAAAACGGGGCCAATTCGTAAGCTCTCTCTCAAACCCGGGCACGGGCCACCGTGCCCCTGCGAATTTTTCACATACACTAGCGCTCTTGACCTGCTGAGGGGACCATAGGGGACATCCTGAAATATTGACTTATTCGAACAACCGCTTGCCTATTTTTTCCTGCACCACCACTATGTTTCGCCCTCGGCTCACCGCTTTGCTAACCGTTGATGCACTGATGTGCAACTTTCCGGACACCACCTCACAGCTTTCGCCAAGCTTTCTTACTGCTCCATAACAGACCACTGACCGGGCTTCTAACAGCCCGCTAAACCATTTAAGTCAATATAGGATATCCCCTATTGCACGCGGCGGGGGCAGCTGAACGTATCAAGAATAATCCGGGCTAGTGATAGCGCTTCAGGAAATCTTCATAGGCTCTTTTCAGCCCATCGCGCAGCTCTGTCTTGTGGCGCCAGCCAAGCCCGTGCAGCTTTGACACATCCAGAAGCTTTTGCGGCGTGCCGTCGGGTTTTGAGCTGTCCCAGGCGATGCGGCCGCTGAAGCCGGTAGTGGCGGCGATCATTTCCGCGATTTCTTTAATGGTCATATCGGTGCCCGTACCGATATTGACATGCCCGGCTTCATTATAGGTGAGCATGAGGCTGCAACAGGCATCGGCAAGGTCATCGACATAGAGAAATTCCCGCCGCGGGCTGCCCGTGCCCCAGCAGACCACTTCGGCAAGCCCCTGTTTTTTTGCCTCATGGAACCGGCGTATGAGCGCGGGGATGACATGGGAGTCTTCGGGATGGTAGTTGTCGCCCGGGCCGTAGAGGTTGGTGGGCATAACCGATATGAAATTGCAGCCGTACTGCTTGCGGTACATCTGGCAGAGCTTGATGCCGGATATTTTGGCTATGGCATAGGCCTCATTGGTTGATTCAAGGAGTCCCGTGAGCAGGCCGTCTTCCTTCATAGGCTGGGGAGCAAGCTTGGGATAAATGCATGAGGAGCCCAGAAACAAAAGCTTTTTAACGCTCTGCTGCCAGGCGCTGTGAATGATATTGCATTCGATCATCAGGTTTTCGTAGATGAACTGGGCAGAGTAGACATCATTTGCCCTGATGCCGCCCACTTTTGCCGCGGCAAGAAATACGTAGTCGGGCTGCTCGGCCTCAAAAAAATCATGCACCGCCTGCTGGTTTATCAGGTCAAGCTCTTCATAAGAACGCAGCAGGAGATTGTGATACCCCTGGGCATCAAGCCGTCGCCTGATGGCTGACCCGACCAGGCCGAGGTGGCCGGCAATAAAAATTTTAGCTGATTTTTCCATGGCTGATAGAGGCCCTTCCCTTGCCTGCTGCTCAAAGATTCGTAGCGCCATCCCGCTGCTTGTCAACTGTAGGCGATGCTGTGCTTGGCACAAGCCCCGGCATGACTGGTTCTTGGAAATGGTGGAAGCATACTGCAATCAGCTCTGCATTGCAAGAAAGTCAGACTAATAGGCCTTCACATTTGATTTTGCAGGATGAGATACTATTTCTCGTAAACAACACCATTCCTGTCATTCCGGCTTGTCCGGAATCCTTACGCTGCGGTGAAACAGATTCCGGACAAGCCGGAATGACGCTGAGATTTTATTTTTTCAATTTATTATACGTCTAATTCACATGTATTGAAATTAAGGGAAGGGTGTCTGCAACAGATAATTTCAAATGTGAAGGCCCGCTAACGCCTGCGGTGGCAGATGGTGTGACAGATGCGCAGCATGGCAATGATAATTTGACCTGTCGAATTTCAGAAATGGATAATGCACTGAGCGTGCCATTTTCAGGTACAAAAAAAATCCTGTTGAAAACTTTTTCTTCAAGGTCACTTGAGCGAGGCACAGCGGGCTTTATTTTTAAGTACATGAAATTACTTGTTTAATATTTTGCTCAATTATTGAGCAAAAGGCCACGACACCCCCATTTTGCCAGCCCGAGCGCATTTTTCAACATGGTTTTCCACAGCAAGCCAACAGAGCATGTGGATTGGGGCTTCAACACTGCCTGCTGCCTTTATTTTTCAAAAATACTGCTGTTCGGCTTAAACAAACATCTTGTGATACAGGCTCTTAATAAAGGATCCAGGGTTGCGGCAGGAATATTTTTTCATAGGCGCTGAAGGCATAGCGGTCGGTCATGCCGGAGATGAAGTCGCAGACATCGGTTGCAAGGCTTCCGGAGTTGTAGTTTCTGCCGGCTTCCTTGTAGAAATGGTCGGGCTTTTCAAGATAATAATAGTACAGCTCGGTCAGAATTTTTGATGCTTTTTTGAAATCACCATAAACGGCGTTCACATTATAGACCCGTTCATCAAGAAACCTCCGCAATGTTTGTGCAGCATCAAGAACAGCGGGGCTTGCCGCAATTTTTTCAAGGCCGCCGGCCATGGTGGCCTCTATGACATCATGCACCATTTTCCCGATGCGCCTTGAATGAGTCGAGCCCAGCAGGCGCATGAATACAACGCCGTCTTCCTGCAGCTCCTTTGCCGCTATGACGCGGGCCCTCAGCGCATCATCAAGATCGTGATTGAGATAGGCTATGGAATCGGCAATACGCACGATCTGGCCCTCAAGGGTTTCCGGCATGAGCGACAGGTCGTCGGGCAGTATCGGGCCGCCGCGCTTTGAATGCTTGAGAATGCCGTCGCGTACTTCATAGGTAAGGTTGAGTTTTTCCAGCACGTCAACCACCCGCAGGCTTTGCTCAGGATGCCGGAACCCGCCCGGAACGATTCTGTTGAGCACGTCCTCGCCGGCATGCCCGAACGGCGTATGCCCCAGGTCATGCGCCAGGGCTATGGCCTCGGTCAGGTCTTCGTTGAGAAACAGCGACTTGGCGATTGTGCGGCCGATCTGCGCAACCTCCAGGGTATGGGTGAGGCGTGTGCGGTAGTGATCGCCGGAGGGTGACAGGAATACCTGCGTTTTGTGCTTCAGGCGGCGAAAGGCCTTGGAGTGGATAATGCGGTCGCGGTCGTGCTGAAACGCCGGCCTCAGGTCGCATTCTTTCTCCCGCTGCAGCCTGCCACTGCTCTGGCAGCTAAGCTTTGCCCTGGGCGAAAGCGTGGTTCTTTCAATCTCTTCAAGCCG
>CAYNVA010000183.1:0-24154 GCA_964400575.1 uncultured Thermodesulfobacteriota bacterium
CAGGGGTATTGAGGTTTTTCATGGCTTGTCTTGCAGCATGGGGAATTCAGACAGCGGAGCCCGCATGGTTGAACGAAAAATAAGTTGGCTGGATCACGCACGTGTTGGTGTTCCGGTCACCATACTATCGCTGTTATTCGCCTCATTGTGGCTCTTTCTTAAATCTGTCAGCTAAATGCTGCTTTATTTAATCTTCAAATAATGCATCGACAAAATCATGCGCGTTGAACTCCCGTAGATCGTCGATTTGCTCCCCCACTCCGATAAAACGCACGGGGAGACCCTGTGTGTCGGTTATTCCAACAATAACGCCACCTTTTGCAGTGCCGTCGAGCTTGGTGAGTACTATGCCTGATATGTCGATTGCTTCTTTAAAAAGTTTTGCCTGTGAAATGGCATTCTGGCCGGTGGTTGCGTCAAGCACCAGTATGGTTTCATGGGGAGCACCGGGAAGCTCACGGCTTAGGATGCGTTGAACCTTTTTTATTTCATCCATGAGTGGCGCCTTTGTATGGAGCCTGCCTGCGGTATCGATAATGAGTATATCGATGTTTTTCGCCTGTGCGGATTTAAGAGCATCAAAAGCTACGGCCGACGGGTCGGCTCCATGTTTATGCTTTATTACTTTGCAGCCAATACGTTCGCCCCAAATTTCAAGCTGGTCAATAGCAGCTGCGCGAAAAGTATCGGCTGCGGCAAGCAGTACGGAGTGCCCATGGTTTTTAAAAATATTGGCCATTTTGGCAATTGTTGTTGTTTTTCCAGTACCATTGACTCCGACGGTAAGGATGACATAAGGCTTTATCCCAGGGGAAATGATAAGCGGCTGCTCATGTGCTGCTAAAATACTGTATATTTCTTCTTTAAGTACCCCGGTGAGCCTGTGCGCGTCCTGAAGTTCATTGCGGTCGACATGCCATTTTATTTTTTGCATAAGCATGTCAACTGTGGCAACGCCCAAGTCTGACGTGATGAGGATTTCTTCAATATTTTCAAGTAGTTCTTTGCTTATGTTCCGTTTACCAAGTGTGAGCTCCTCAATGCGTCGTGTGACTGCCTGGTGGGTTTTCGCAAGACCTGCTTTGAGACGCTTGAAAAATCCGGAGGCATCATTTTTTGCTTCCATGGCAGGTTCAATTCAGCTCAACAGAAACGATTTTAGATACGCCACGCTCCTCCATGGTAACGCCATAGAGTGAGTTTGCCGCCTGCATTGAAAGCTTATTGTGAGTGATGATGATGAATTGAGACTTTTCTGCCATTGTTTTCAGATGCGTTATGAATCGGCCGATATTGGAATCATCTAGCGGCGCGTCGATTTCATCCATGAGGCAGAAAGGAGTGGGCTTGGTAAGAAAGATAGAAAACATTAAAGCGATGACCGTCAGTGCACGCTCACCTCCAGAAAGCAAATCAAGACTCTGCAATTTTTTGCCGGGCGGCTGCGCGAAAACCTCGATCCCTGTTTCAAGCAGGTCACTTTCATTGGTGAGCTGCATATAGGCCTTCCCGCCGTTAAAAAGCATGGGGAAAAGTTCTTTAAAATGCTCATTAATAGTAGTGTACGTGTCGAAAAATTTTTGCCGGGTAATTTTGTTGATTTTGGTGATTACTTTCTGCAGAGAATCGATGGCCTGGAGAAGATCCTGTTCCTGCGACATCAGGTGCTGGTAGCGCTGTTCAAGCTCCTCATACTCGCGTGCCGCCCCAAGATTAACGTCGCCGATATTGGTAAGACGTTTTTGCAGTTCCTCAAGTCGTGCTTTTGTTTCATCCTCAATAAATGCATCATCGGTGAGAGGTTGCGGCAGCTCATGCATGGGTAGTGCGTATTTATCATAAACATCTTTTGCCAGGTATTCCAGATGCATTTCATTGCCTGCCTGATCGCGTTCAATTTCATGAATTCTGGGGCCGATTTCCTCCCAGCGGTGTTGCAGTTCTTTCATGGTAGCTTCATGGCTATTTACAGAATTTTCCAGCGTTTGATATGCACTGCGTTCACCTTCAAGGGCTATTCCCATCTGGCGGTTCTGCTCGATACATTCAAGAAGGCGCTCTTTTGCAGAAGCGATTTTTCCGACTAGCCCGTGAGATTTTAAGCTGAAGGCTTCAATTTCTGTCTGCAGTTGGACCATCTTTTCACGTGCGTTCTGTTTTTGAAAATTAAGCCGCTGCAATTGTGCCTGGACGTTTTCAAGTTCTTTCTGGGCGGAAGCAAGGTCTACTCGTATATCGGCATGACTGGTTTCTGACGTTTCAATCTCTGCAGTAATCTGTTGTACCAGTGTCTGAAGGCTGGCGATGACCTTCGTTTTATTCTCTTCAGCTTCCTGATGAACGACTTCATTTTTTTGCAATGCTGTAAGCTCGTGCGCATGCTCTTTAATAGCGATGCTGCATGATGCCAACTCCATTGAAAAAGCCTCTATTTTTTGCTGTTCCTGTGTCTGCTCACGTTCTGCATTTTCCGTGTTTTTTTCAGCCTCAACAAGCCCAATGTCAAGACGCTGCTTTTCAGCAGCTAAAATTTCAAATTCATGCTTGGCGCTAAAGAGCTTATCGGCAAGCTCATTTTTTTTACTTCTTAATACTGCAAGGCTCGACTCGCGCACTGACAGTTCTTCCGTGAATTCCCGTATCTCACGGTTTCGTTTAAGTAGTCCGGCGCCGACGCCATCACCGCTGCCGCCGGTCAGTATGCCTTTAGCATCGATAACATCTCCTTCAGACGTAACAATGGTAACTTTGTGGTGCATGCTCTGCCAGATTGCAAGTGCGGAAGAAAGCGTATCGGTTAAAAGAGCATCGCCGAGTAACTCATCAACAACATCTTTAAATCCGTTTTTGACCGTAACAACAGATAGCAGTGCTGTGGCACCGGCTGGAATATCGACGGGAATTTTTTGCGCGGTTCGTGTAATGAACGAAACTCTTCCACCGCTGCAGTTGCGCAGATACTGTATGGCATCTACTGCGTCACGAGGGGTATCGATCACAATGGCCTGAAGTATTCTATCGAGTGCCGCTTCTACGGCGAATTCATACTGTGAGGATGTTCCAATTACATCCGCAAGAAGACAGATAATGCCCGCTGGAATTCCCTCAGATGTATCAGCTCCTGCCATGACTGTGCGGACACCTGTGTTATAGCCCTCAAGATTTTTCTGCAATTCCTGAAGCGACTTCAGTTTAGCATTTAGGGAGCTGCAGAGGTCACGCATTTCATTAACTTCAGATTCCTTGTGTTGTAAATCAGCTGCAATATGAGCGGTTTTATTACGGTTTTGAATTATTTTTTCATCCTGCTGTATGCGAAGAGCGCGCAGTTCATTTACCTGTCGCTCAAGTACCGACTTCTTTTCTTCCACAGAAACAAGAGTGCGCAGCGTCACCTCTTTATCAGACTCGAGTTTTTGAATGCGCAGGGTGAGTTCTTCATGTAGACGGCGGTTCAACACAATGCTGTTATTGATCTCTGAACGTTCCTGCTTCAGCGCAAAGTACTGGCTATTTTCATGTTCGATTGAGTGCTGTATGTCACGCTGCCGGTTTTTTGACACAGACAGAAATTCAGAAGAAGATTTAAAACTGCCCTCAAGAGCTTTGATTCGTTCACTTAGCTCGATTTCAGCCTGCCTGTTAGCACTCCTTTCAGTCTCGGTAGAGGCAAGTTCACTTTCAAGAGACTTGGTTGTTTCAGCTATCTTTTGAGTCTGTTCAAGGGTGGTCTGTAACTCTTTTTCATTAAGAGCCAGAGCATTTTCTTCTCGTTGTGTTTTTTCTTTTGCGTGATAATAGTCTTCCTGCAGCTGCTTGATTTTATTGTTTAATTCCGTAAGATCGAGCTTGTTTTCCTGAAGTACTGACTCGGATGAATCGCGCTGCGTGGACAGCTGTGTTTCTTCATCACGCAGAGAAATAAGGCATTTTTGAAACTGCTCCTGTGCGTGTTTAAGCGATAGCAGTCGACGAGCGGCAAGCTGCAGATCAATCTGTCGAATTTCTTCGCGGATATTGCGATGCCGCTTGAGTCTTTTTACCTGAAGATCTAGGCCGCGCATCTGGATCTGAATTTCATTGAGTATATCCTTTATGCGTGCCAGATTGTTTTTTGTTGACTCCATCTTGGAGAGTGCTTCTTTTTTGCGTGTCCGGTACTTGGAAATGCCTGCTGCCTCCTCAATGAGAACGCGCCTTTCATCAGGCTTCAGGCTAAGAATAAAATCGACTTTTCCCTGCTCCATGATGGAATATGATTTGGTGCCGACGCCAGAATCAAGGAAAACTTCAACGATGTCTTTGAGACGGCAGGGCACCTTGTTGATAAAATATTCACTTTCTCCTGAGCGATGGAGTCGGCGTGTGAGCATTATTTCTGTTACACCGCCGAGAACTGATGCTGTATGATCATGGCCATTACCGTTGCCGTTAGCATTAGAAAGCACCATGGAAACTTCAGCCAAACCTGTCGACTTGCGGGTTTCGCTTCCGTTGAAAATTAAGTCCTCCATTTTGGATCCACGCAATTGCCGCGCATTATGTTCGCCCATGATCCATCGAATGGCATCCATGATGTTGCTTTTGCCGCATCCGTTTGGCCCTACAAGCGCAGTAATCCCCGGTTTAAAATTCAGCTTGACGCGCTCGACAAATGATTTAAACCCTGCAATTTCAAGCTCTTTTACCTGCATGCAAAACCTCAGGTTGTTTTGGTAATTATTTGATTTATCTTAATAAATTTAATAATTTTTGTCATTTTATATTCCTGCATCACTTTAGCAGATTAAAAAAACCATGTAAAGTAAAAAATGCCGACAAAACACTAGATATAGTTGTTGCCATTATTGTAGGATACAATTGATTGTATTTCAATGAGTTATGCCCTGAAGGTTTTTGCATGCCCTGCAGTTGTGTGCTATGCTTGAGCCAAAAATTGATGAGTGGTTTTATGCTTGATTATATTTTTAAACTGCTGAAGGAAAATCTTGATCCGTACAAGGTAACCATGGATTCAGACATTCTCCAAAGTTACGGTCGAGATGAAACCCCAGACCTGACTGCAATACCTGAGATCCTTGTACGCGCTGAAAATGCACAAGATGTAAGCATAACGCTTAAAATCTGCAGTGAGCATAAAATTCCTGTCACGCCGCGCGGTGCGGGCACCGGGGTGACCGGAGGCGCGCTGCCCGTTATGGGAGGAATAGTTCTCAGTCTTGAAAAATGTAACCGTATTCTTGAAATTGATCGAGACAACATGGTCGCGGTCGTTGAGCCGGGAGCCATTACCGGAGTCATCCAAAAGGCGGCACTGGAACATGGCCTGATGTATCCGCCGGATCCTGCCAGTCTTGAGACCTGCTCAATAGGCGGCAATGTGGCAGAAGGAGCAGGGGGGCCACGCGCTGTAAAATACGGCACGACAAAAGATTATATACTCGGCCTTGAGTTTGTTCTGCCTGATGGCAGCATAATAAAGACTGGTGGCAAGATAGTAAAAAATGTTACCGGCTACAATCTTGTCGGTATACTGCTTGGCTCTGAAGGCACTCTTGCAGTTATTACAAAAATTTATCTCAAACTTATTCCAGCTCCAAAGTTTACACTTGATGCTCTTGTGCCGTTTGGCAGCCTTGAACAGGCCATTGATGCCGTCTATGCTATTTTGAGTGCGCGCGTTATTCCTGCAACGCTTGAGTTTATGGAGGAAGACGTTATTCGACTAGTGGCAAAACATATTCATGCTGCCATTCCCTGCTCTGATGCCGGTGCGCAACTGCTCATTCAGGTCGACGGAAATACTGAAGATCTGGTTCTGGCCGATCTTCAGACCATTGTTCAAGCTGTACAGGTTGATGCAGACAAGGTGTTTATAGCACAGACGCCATCGCAAAAAGAACGTCTTTGGAAAGCTCGACGTTCAATCCGTGAGTCAATCCAGGCAGAAAGCCCTGTTTTTATAGCAGAGGACTGTGTTGTACCTCGGGCCAGAATTCCGCAGTTTGTCAAAGAATTAAAGGAAAATTTTAATAAAAATTCATTGCGCTCTGTCATGTTCGGCCATGCCGGCGATGGCAATGTTCATATCGATGTTTTAAAAGACGATATCCCCTATGACGTCTGGAAAAAAATGCTCCCTGATATTAAGGGGACAATATATCGACGTGCCCTTGATTTTGGGGGTACCATAACCGGAGAACATGGCATCGGATGCCTGCGCAAAGATTATCTGAGTCTCGCACTGTCATCCGATGAGATCGATCTAAGCCGACGCATCAAGGCTGCTTTTGATCCCGGCATGATACTGAATCCTGGTAAAATTTTTTCATAATTTTTGAATCTTCTATATTTACAATGCAATCCAGCTGTGCAACATCTATAAGTATAGAGTAAAACACTTATGCGGGGGGTACCAAAATGATAAAAAGAATTCTTATACCTACAGACGGATCACCCAACAGCAGTATCGCCCTTGAGTATGGCTTTTCACTGGCATCTTTTTTTCAAGCTGAAATAGTTGGCCTCAATGTGGTTGATATCCGTTCTCTTGAAGGACCTTTGTTGAGCGATATTTCCGGTTCGCTTGGCTTTAGTCCGATTCAGAACTATCTGCCCCGATTTCAGCAGATACTTGATGATCGTTCCGATACAATTCTGGACTTATTCAGAACCAGCTGTTTTGAAAAAGGCGTTTCAGCAAAAACAAAAAAAATGACCGGCATCATCGCCAACATTATAGCCGATGAGGCACGTAAGGCGGATCTGGTTGTTATTTCACAGCATGGTGAGCATGAGCAGTGGTCATCGGGGCTTTTGGGTTCAACAACCGAATCCGTAGTTCGTAAATCACCCACACCTGTACTTGTAACGCCCGGCACGTATAGACAATTTCACAATATCCTAGTCGCCTATGACGGCAGCGTTGAATCTTCAAATGCGCTTAAATGTGCGTGCGCCTTTTTCGGTAAAAACTGTAAGGATATTAAGATTGTTTATATTGCGCAGGAGGAAGAAAAGGGCAGGGTGCTAGCCTCTGAAATCTCAGAAATAGTGAACCCCTATTCTCTGGATTATGAGGGCGTATGGCTACAGGGTGAAGCAGCCAAAGAAATTCTTTCGTTTGCGCAGCGCTCGGCAATGGATATTATCGTTATGGGCGCTTTCGGCCATGGTAGGCTTCATGACCTGATTCTTGGAAGTACGGCGGCCTATGTTATCAGAAATTCTACAATCCCAATTTTGCTGCACCGTTAAAAGCAGAAAGGAAATCACCCGTTAATGTCGCCGCTTGATGCTGTTATCATTGCCATAGTTGAAGGTATTACAGAATTTCTTCCCATTTCATCTACTGGCCATATGATCATTACTGAGGGGATTCTGGGACTGAAAAATACGGATTTTGCCAAGACCTTCATCGTCAATATTCAATTCGGAGCCATTTTATCGGTAGTTGTGCTTTATTGGAGAAAATTTTTTCAGTCCCTGGATTTTTATATAAAGCTTTTTATTGCTTTTATCCCAGCTGCTGTGATCGGTTTTCTGCTGCATGATTTCATTGACGACCTTTTTGAAAGTGTTGTGGTAGTAGCGGTGACTATGCTTGCGGGCGGAATAATTCTGCTTTTTGTGGATCGGTGGTTTTGCAACCCTTCGCAAGACCAAAGCATAACCGGCAAAAAGGCCTTGATTATCGGTTGCTTTCAGTGCATTGCCATGATTCCTGGCGTCTCACGGTCAGCTGCTGCTATGATCGGTGGTATGTCACAGAAGCTCGATAGGGCCACCGCTGCCGAGTTTTCTTTTTTTCTTGCTGTGCCTACCATGTTTGCAGCTTCGGCATACAAGCTTATAAAAAACTATCAAACTATCACGAGCGAGACTATCGGGATATTGCTGCTTGGCAATGCTGTGGCTTTTGTCGTGGCGATGCTTGCCATTAAAAGCTTTATTGCATATCTTACCAAACACGGCTTCATAGTGTTTGGCTGGTACCGTATCGCAATCGGTTTGCTGCTTCTCATTCTCTATGCTTCTGGCTGCAACCTGTCGATCAGGTAAAGCGGGGCCACTATACCCCCATCGCTTTTTTGACCAGCACTCTGCTGGTATCGAGCATCCTTTTGAAATCATCATCGCTCAGACCTGCACCCCGCACAATCATTTTTGCTCTTTCAACAGTAATGAGATCACCAGGGGCGTGCGTGTCAGTATTGAGTATGAGCCGTGCACCATATCGTAGCGCTGTTTTTGCCACATGACCGTTTGAAAGACTGTGTCCTTTCCTTGCAGAAATTTCCAGGCAAATGCCATTGCGGGATGCAAGCTCTGTGTCTTCATCGCTGATAAGACCCGGGTGTGCCAGTATATCGATATCGGATTCCAGAGCTCTTCTATTGGTGCCGGGCATGACTGGCTCAACGATAGTTTCACCATGTACGATAATGATTCGAGCCCCCATGCTGCGTGCTTTACGGGCATGTTCAGCTATATCATCAGGGTGCACATGTGTTAACTCGATGCCTGGCACAGCGATAATGCCATTTTTTTCATTAATTTTAGTACAGGCTTCTATGATCCGCGGGATGATGAAATCAAGGGTCGATATATCGGCATGGTCGGTTAGGGCAATTGCCGTATAGCCGATAACTTCAGCACGTCGTACAAGCTCTGAAGGAACAAGCTCACCATCACTAAACAGGGTATGCGTATGAAGGTCTATCATGTCGGTCACCCTTAAATGAGTTTTCCAGTCAACGAATGTATATTTGCTTTTTCAATCAGCACCATGCCTTTTTTTCCAATCATCAATTCCTGCCCCCGGCAGTTGACGACTTTGCTGGATCTTGTTCGGCCGGCTATGCAACCATTTCCTTTTTTACTCTTTTCTTCAAAAAGCACCTCGACAATTTTACCAACATAGGCACTGTTTTTTTTAAGGCTGATGGCTTGTTGCCTTTCATTAAGTTTTTTAAGACGATCAATTTTTACAGGGTAGGGGATATTGTCGGCCATTTCTGCTGCTTTCGTTCCTTTGCGGTCAGTATAATGAAAAATAAAAAGATCATCAAACTGAATTTTATCAATCATTGATGCGGTTTCATTAAATTCAGCATCTGTTTCACCTGGATAGCCGACAATAATATCCGATGTTATGCTTATTTGCGGCACCACTGCGCGAAGACTAAGAATTTTTTCAACGTATCTCTGCCGGGTGTACTGCCTGTTCATATGCTGCAGTATCCGATCCGATCCGGACTGCATGGGCAGGTGAATATGTTCGCACAGTTTATGAATGTATCCAAAGGATTGTATCAGCTCAAGTGATAAATCTTTGGGATGAGAAGTTGTAAATCGAATGCGGTCAAGGCCTTCGATTCTATCAAGCTGCATTAATAAATCTGCAAACGTTGTCTTTGGGATAAGGTTTTTACCGTAGGAGTTGACGTTTTGTCCAAGCAGGGTGACTTCGCGAACGCCTTCATGCACAAGACTATGAACTTCATTAATAATTTCATCACGTGTTCTGCTCCACTCCCTGCCACGAACATGGGGGACGATGCAGTAAGAGCAAAAGTTGTCGCAACCCTGCACGATCGTAACATAAGCGGTTATTTGATCCGGTTGCGTGCTGTATTGATGTTCTGCATAAAACTGGCAAGAAGTTTCCATATCAACATCAGCAATCCTGGCACCCTTTAGAACATTTTTTATAAGTTTCAACAAACGCGGCAGAGCTTTAGTGCCGAATACAAAATCAACATATGGGTATTTTTTAAGAAGTTTTTCACCTTCCTGCTGTGCCAGACACCCACTTATACCAATCAAAATATCCGGCCGGGTTTTTTTGAATTTTTTTATCCTCCCCAGCTCGCTGTAGATTTTATCCTCTGCTTTCTGCCGCACGGTACAGGTGTTTATTATGATTATTGAAGCATCATCATAGGTTGAAGCTGTAACATAGCCGTCTTCTTCAAGCAGCTTGCACATACGCAATGATTCATATTCATTCATCTGGCAGCCGAATGTTTTGATATATAACCGTTTTTGCATTTTCATTATCCTGAAATACTTGTAAAATCAACTCAGCGCTGAATTCCCGGCATGGCTTTTTTAGATGAAAGCCAGAAGCATACAGGGGGGCATACATGCAAAGAAACTTCTATGAAGCTTAAAGCATACGAGCAATGAATGCAAGAATCATATCGTCTGAATAAAGCACTGCCGATTCGTCAGTCATTATTTTTAGCAGTGAGCATCTGTTTCAATTGAAAAAATAGATCGTTCGAAAAATGCGGTATAGCATTCCTGCCTTTTCAGCAGATTTACGTGATTTTTTTTGCCGGTAATTCATTTGATGTGGTATGAAGTTGTTTTATTTCTCTTTAAAATAGTATATAAATAAAAAAGACCGGTAGCAAAGTTTTATACTCAGCTGATTATGCTTCTGTTTGTGCTATTTATTTGGTATAGGTGCATCAACCTGTTTTTGCTTGAAATATAAATAAAATAATTATAAAAAGTAATAAAATTATTCTAACGGTTGGCCAAACACTGGGCAATTAAAAAGGATTGGATAACAAATAATCTTTGTAAAGGAGTAGACACTATGCCCGCAAATAAGAATATGAAAATACTTGTTGTCGACGATTTTCAGACCATGCGACGCATTATACGAAATTATTTACGGCAACTGGGCTTCAATAATGTCGAAGAGGCTGAGGATGGGGATGTAGCTCTGGAAAAGCTTAATGAAGGACAGTTTGATTTTGTTATTACCGATTGGAATATGCCGAAAATGACAGGTATTGATCTTTTAAAGAAAATTCGCGCAGAGAATAATTTCAAGAACATCCCTGTACTGATCATCACAGCAGAGGCAGAAAAGGAAAATGTGGTACAGGCCGCACAGGCCGGTGTTAATGATTATATTGTCAAACCTTTTACACCTGAAGTGCTTCAGGCTAAAATCGAGAAAATTTTTCCGTAAATTCTAAAATAGCAAAAATGACGTAAGATTTTCGCTTTGGATATGATACATGATGACTGAAAAGCTCACTAAAGAGATCGACGCTGTAGCTGAGGAGCTTATTACAGCTGATCTCAACAATATTCAGGATCTCGGCAGATTGTATACATGCTTTCAGAATTTTTTACGGATTGCGGCTGATCGTGGCTGTGATATGGCTGTTAAGCCTGCGTCTGCGGCCATTGAACTTATAAAAGACGCGATTCTTGATGAATCTACCGACCGCAAGAAACTTTTTAAAATTCTCAACGCTACAGTCTCGTGTTTTCAGCAGGCGACTCGTCATGGTAATCCCCCTGCCAATATACAATTTCCAAAGGAACTGCTTTCCAAAATAAATGATACAAGAAACCGCGAGAAAATGACGGTATACCCTGCTGCTTTAAAAGAATCACCACATGCTGAAGGAAAAACCGAGCATTTTTCAGTAGACGAACAAGCCGCTGACAACACATTACATCAATTTAATCTTCCATTAAATCTGGATGAGTGCATGTTCGTTGATTTTTTAAATGAGCAAAACTCCGTTTTGGAAAAAGCCGAAGGAGACATTCTTTCCCTGGAAAAAAAATTTAATCAGGAGGTTTTTGATGATGTGCGTCGTATTTTTCACACAATGAAAAGCGAGTCGTCCGTATTTGAGATCACAAATATTGCACTTTTGTGCCACGGTGTAGAGGATCTGCTCGATTCTCAGGTCACAGAACTTCCCATTGATAAGCTTTTGCAGGTAAAAGACTGGCTGAAATATGCCTTTGATTGTTTAAAATCAACGCGCATGCTTCCCGATGTTCCCATACCGTTAAAGGGCTTTTTGTCCGTGCAGGAAATCCCCGCCAGTCGATCAATGGCAAAAACATCTCTGGGGGGTGTAGCCTACGTTATTAACCCCGACAATGTATCAGGCAAGCAGTCTTCAGAACCATCCGCACCTTTACCTGACATAGACAGTTTTTACACACTTGATGAATCAATCATTGGTGATGACGCTGCACTAACAACATTGCAGATTGTCCATATGGATATCGATCTGCTCACTGACTTTGTTTCAGAAGTTCAAGAGCATATTGATACAATCGACCACAGGCTGCTTGTGCTTGAACATGAATCGACAGACCAGGAGAATTTAAACGCAGTTTTCAGAGTGTTCCATACCATAAAAGGCGCCGCTGGTTTTTTGGCCCTTGATGAAATTTCTCGGCTTGCGCATATAACAGAAAATCTTCTTGATCGTGCGCGCAAAGGTGAGTTGCAACTGTCAGGGGGCAGGATTGATATAATTTTCGAAGCCGTTGATGAAATGAAAAGGCTTGTACTGACAATCCATAATGCCATAGCGGCTGGTTCCACATCATATGCATCATCGCCAACGCTCGCACCGCTGATCAATCGTCTTCAGTCAATTGCTTTGGATAAAGAGCAGATACCGTCGATCGGAGCAGGTCAGGGCTCTCGACAGCATACGACACAATCACAGCCGCAGAAACGGCAGCAAGCTGCAAATATCCACACACTGGAAGAACCGGACGATACCTTGTTAAGCCGTACTGCTGAAGTCATGGATCATCAGGAACATACCGATGAGGCCATTCTGAATACGAGCATACAGCAGTCAGTCAAAATGCACGAATCCATAAAAATTGATTCAGGAAAACTCGACGAGTTGATTGATGCCATAGGAGAGATGGTGATTATCGAGTCCATGATCAAGCAGGACCCCGGCCTTGCTACTAAAGCGTCATCCGGACTGCTTCAAAATATTTCCCAGATGGATAAAATCACCCGTGAGCTGCAGCAGCTTGCCATGGCACTGCGTATGATACCGGTGAAAGCAACATTTCAAAAGATGGCCCGTGTCGTACGTGATCTTGCAAAAAAAAGCGGTAAAAAAATTGAGTTTGTCTCCTCGGGTGAGGATGCGATGCTCGATAAAAGTGTTGTTGACCGCATCGGCGATCCGCTTATTCATCTTGTCCGCAATTCTGTTGATCATGGGATTGAATCGTCATCTGCCATGCGTGTAGAAGCCAACAAAAATGAGGTGGGTACAATTGAGCTGAATGCATATCACAAAGGCGGCAATATCCATATTGAAATTAAGGATGATGGCAGTGGCCTTGATAAAGAGTCCATTCTAGAAAAAGCAAAAGAGCGGGGACTTATCCGTGAGGGGCAGGTGCTGAGCGACCGGGAAATTTTCAACTTTATATTTCTGCCCGGTTTTACAACTGCAAAAAAAGTAACCAATGTTTCGGGACGAGGCGTCGGGATGGATGTCGTTAATCGGGCAATTGATGAACTGCGGGGTCATGTCGATATCACCTCTGAATCCGGAATTGGTACCACCTTCAACCTGAGGCTTCCTCTTACGCTTGCAATAATTGACGGGATGCTCGTGCTTATCGGCACTGAACGCTATATCATACCAACACTGTCTATTGTTGAGGCAGTTCGGCCCGAGCGTGATAGTATTACATCTCTTGCTAATCGGGGCGAAATGATATCAATTCGAGATAAAATTATTCCTTTATTTCGACTCGCAACACTTTTTGGAATTGAGGATGCCAGGCAGGATCCTGCGGAAGGAATTGTTATCGTTGTTGAAGACAGTGGAAAAATGGCGGGTATTCTTGTTGATGAACTGCTGGGCCAGCAATCAATAGTCATCAAGAGCATGGGTGCGTCCATGAAGGGATTACCGGGTGTCTCTGGAGGTTCCATACTTTCAGACGGCCGTGTCGGCATAATTATTGATGTTGCCGGTATTGTTAAGCTTGCAATGTCAGGCACTGTCATAAACAGATAGCCAACATAGTTTCAACAAAAACGCAGCCTCTGCTGTCTATCGCCCGAATGCAAGTTGTCGGAGTCATAATTGCTGTTGTGTTAGTGCAGGATTTGCCTCTGCTGCCTGCTCACGATAAGATTAATTAATAATGCGCCATAATTGAGACACTAACCGTAAACATGGGGTGCCCATCATGACTAAGAGCATATCGGAGGGTAAAAGCGGTAAAACCGGCAGATCGGAAAAATACCTCACTTTTAATCTCGGCAGTGAACAATACGGTCTGGAAATACTGAAAGTTCGAGAAATAATTGGCATTATGGATATAACACGGGTTCCACGCACTCCTGAATTTATTCGGGGCGTCATTAATCTGCGTGGAAAAGTAATCCCCGTTATCGACCTGCGCAACAAGTTTGGCATGGCGACAATTGACGACACGGAACAAACATGCATCATCGTTGTCGATATGCTGTTTGAGAACAATTCTTTGCTGATGGGTATTATTGTTGACAGTGTGTCTGAAGTTCTTGATATTGATACTGAGGATATCGAAGACACCCCCATATTTGGTTCCTCGTTAAGCATAGATTTCATACAGGGTATTGCTAAAACTAAGGGTGGCGTCAAAATTCTTCTCAATATCGAAGAGGTACTAACGACAGCTGAAATATTAACACTACCTAGAGTATCGGCTGAAGAATCACTGTCCAATCAATAAAACTACGGCATGGACCATCAAACGTTCAACAAATTTCGGGAAATTGTTTATACTAATAGCGGTATTACTCTCAATGACACGAAGGAGGCCATGGTCTCTGCGCGCATTGCAAAACGCATGCGTATTCTTGAGCTCGAAACCCATCAGCAGTACCTGCAGTTTTTGCTTCAGGAGGAAAGCGGCAACGAAATAACGCATTTTCTCGATGTCATTTCGACTAATGTTACCAGTTTTTTTCGCGAGGCATCCCATTTTGAGTTTCTCGCAACAATTGTTGAAAAATGGCTTACAAAAGGGAAAACCCGAATTCGCATCTGGTCTGCCGCCGCATCAACGGGTGAAGAGCCTTATTCTATTGCAATGACACTGCTTGATGCAACAGGCGGACGAAATATTGACATGCGTATTCTGGCTACCGATATATCAACTAGTGCTCTGTCCCGGGCACAGAAAGGTGTGTATTCCAGTTCGACTCTTGATAGCGTACCCGAGTCGCATAAAAGACGTTTTTTTATTCGCCGTAAACAGGCTAATGATGTCCTGTATCAAGCCAACGATCTTTTGAAAAATATGATTGTGTTCCGTCGTCTTAATCTGTCAATGCCGCCGTTTCCCATGTCAGGCCGTCTTGATATTGTTTTCTGCCGCAATGTGATGATTTATTTTGACAACAGTGTCCGCACACGGCTTGTTAACGAAATTTACCGACTCCTTAACCCAACAGGCTATTTATTAACTGGACATGCAGAAGGCCTGACATCCATAAAAAACGAACTAAAATGTTTAGAACCATCAATTTATCAAAAACAATAACCTGAGCTCTGGCCATACACGTGAATTCCATTGTAGTCGGTATTTCTGACATGAAGAGTTCCAGCTCCGTTGATGATGTGCTGATCACCTATTCCTTAGGCTCTTGCATTGGAGTAATTATCTATGATCCGGTTGCTCAGGTGGCAGGGCTCCTGCACAGTATGCTGCCGCTTTCAAAAATAGACCCGCTTAAGGCAAAAATAGCGCCTTACATGTTTGTTGATACCGGCGTACCGCTGCTTTTCAGTGAAGCATATAGTCGAGGGGCTGAAAAAAAACGTATAATCGTTAAGGCAGTCGGATGTTCTTCCATGCTTGATGAAAAAGGTTTTTTCAAAATTGGTGAACGCAATTTTACCGTACTCAGAAAGCTCCTATGGAAAAACAATATATTAATAGATAAAGAGGATATCGGTGGTGATCAGTCTCGAACCGTTTCCATATCTGTCGCCACAGGCAAAGTGATTATCAAATCTGATGGAAAGGAGAAAGAGCTGTAAATACCCTGATAAACTAAATTTTTTTTGCTCACAGATGGCTAATATGCCCGGATGTTTAGATTTGGATTAATAACACCCTTAGAAGGCAATATTGCCTAAATCGGGAGGAATGCAGCATGGCTTTTAATATACTTATTGTTGATGATTCAAAGATAATTCGATCTGTCATAAAAAAAACCCTTGAAATTTCAGGTGTACCGGTGGGTGATGTATTTGAGGCCTCAAATGGCCTTGAAGGGCTTACCATCATGAGAGAACACTGGATTGACTTGGTGTTTGCCGATCTCAATATGCCGGTCATGAACGGTCTTGAAATGCTTGATATGATGGCTCAGGAGAAACTTATTGAAAAAATACCTGTTTTGATCTGTTCAACAGAGGGTAGTAAAACACGCATTGAAGAACTTTTCAAAAAAGGGGTTCGGGCGTTTCTTCGTAAACCCATTACGCCTGAAATTTTACGGAATGTAGTCAAAGAAGTCATGGGGGATTATGATGCGTGCTGATTGGCATGAAATAGTCAAAAAAATTTGTTTTGACATATTTGAACAGCTGGCCTTCATGTTTTGTGATGAACTTGATAAAATAGATGTGCAAAGCTCTGATGAAGACTTCATAAAAGCTACAATGGCATTTTCAGGGCATCACAGAGGCGCTATCGACATAATTGTTACAAGGCAGCTTACCCCGACGCTTGTTTACAATATACTGGGTTTGGACGAAAATGATCAATTAGAGGGTGGAATAGCCGAAGATGCCCTCAAGGAATTGCTCAATACGCTGTGCGGCAGAATGCTGCCAGCTCTTTTTACAGATCTGGCTATATTTGATCTGCATCCACCTGAGGTTGCAGCTGTCAGCCGAAAACAATGGCAGGAGATGCTCAATCATCAGGATACGATAGCTTTTACCATTGAAGATAGTCCTGTTCTCATAAATATACATTTTGAGGAATGATTTCAATGCCCGTCAAAGTTTTGATCGTTGATGATTCAGCCGTTGTGCGTAATATTTTCAGCAAGGAGCTTTCGATGGATCCTGAGCTGGAAATTATTGGCGCAGCACCAGATCCCTATGTGGCTAGAGATATGATAGTCAGGCTGCAGCCAGATGTTGTTACGCTTGATATAGAAATGCCCCGTATGGATGGCGTTACATTTTTACGAAAGCTGATGAAACATCATCCGTTGCCCGTTATCGTCGTTTCATCATTGACCAAAAAGGGCAGTGATCTTGCAATGGAAGCCTTGCACGAGGGGGCAGTTGACGTAATGTGCAAGCCAGGGCCTTCATTCAGTGTCGGCGATATGTCGCTGAGCCTTATTGATAAAATAAAAGCGGCAGCTCGGGTAAATGTGCTTACCATGCAGAACATATGGAGCAAAATGCCTAAAGAGCCAGTCAAACTTTCAATGACCAAGACGACCAATAAAGTATATGCTATTGGCGCATCAACAGGGGGAACACAGGCGCTGGAGTATATTCTTACCTCAATGCCTGCAGATGCACCCGGAATCGTCATTGTGCAGAATATGCCTGAAAAATTTACAAAAAGCTTTGCAGTTCGGCTTAATGATTTATCAAAAATTGATGTTAATGAAGCAGAAAACGGTGACCGCATTATCCCTGGCAGGGCACTTATTGCACCAGGCAATCAGCACATGATAGTACGGCGCTCAGGGGCGAGCTATTATGTTGAAATTAAAGCGGGGCCACTTGTAAAACGACAGCGACCATCGGTTGAAGTGCTGTTTAATTCTGTTGCCAAATACGCTGGAAACAATGCTGTCGGCATATTATTGACTGGAATGGGTTCAGACGGCGCAGAAGGTCTTCTGAAAATGAAACAGGCCGGAGCAGCAACCATTGCACAGGATGAGAAGTCATGCGTAGTTTTTGGCATGCCAAAAGAAGCAATTCAGCTTGGCGCAGTAGACAATATTGTGGATTTAAAATTGATTCCTGAAGCCATGTTGGCTTTAGCATAGCTTGGTTTACATAATATATATTATCAGACATTATATACTCATAGATTTTATCTTATCTCCGAATAAATCCTCAGTACATTCCGAAATTCCTTCACAATCATGTTTCTTGCTTATCTAATGTGAATAAAGTTGCCGTGAGCGGTATTATTTTATTATTATTTTACAAAATTGTATGGTCCGGTATCTTTAAAAATTAACCCTCAGGCTGTTTAATATATTGATTATTCACAGGATTTGTATTATAAAAATGGATAATTTTTTGATGCAAAAAATGCTTTTTATTATACCGGCTGATGATTATGGTACAAAAGATAAAAAACGAAACTGTCTTGATGGGAAACGAGGCCATAGCCCTCGGAATTACAGAAAACGGTTGTAATTTGGCTTCTTCGTATCCAGGAACTCCAGCATCCGAAATTCTTTCTTCCATAGTCAAGTTCAAAGATGCCGGTGGCATAAAGATGCATGTCGAGTGGTCGGTCAATGAAAAAGCAGCTTTTGAAGTTGCTCTAGCTAACAGCTATTCTGGCTGTAGATCTGCAGTCTCAATGAAGCAGGTTGGACTCAATGTTGCACTTGATTCTCTCATGAGTTCAGCATACACAGGTGTTGTCGGCGGATTTCTGCTCGTGTCAGCCGATGATCCTGGCCCTCACAGTTCTCAGACAGAACAGGACAGCCGCTTTATTGCAATGCTTGCAAAAATCCCGGTACTTGATCCATGTTCCCCACGTGAAGCACACGACTTTATTTCAACGGCTTATGAACTTTCCGAGAAATATGCAATCCCCGTGATGCTGCGTCCGACGACTCGAGTGTGCCATGCACGGCAAAATGTTGCTTCTGGAAAACTTTTGAGAATCAAGCGCAAAGCCATGTTTTCAAAAGATCCTGCACGCTGGGCTGCAACTCCTAGATATCGTTACAAGCTCCACAAGGATCTTAATAAAAAATTGTCTTTAATAACAGCTGAAAAAAAAATACAGCCCTTTTTTTACAAAAACAGCACTATGACTCTGAAAAACTGCATAATTGCTTCCGGAGTTGCATACTCATATGTTCTTGATTTCCTTACTGAGCACCAACTGCTTGACAAAGTGGCTCTTTGTAAAGTTCCGATGCCCTACCCTCTTCCGGATAGTTTTCTAAAATCAATAACAACTAAATATCATAAAATACTTGTCATTGAAGAAACATATCCTGTTATTGAACTTCAAATCCATGATCGCCGAAATGTTATAGGCAGGTTGAGCGGCCATGTTCCTAATGCAGGAGAAATAACGCCCGACATTATCTATCTAGTAGTAAATAAATTTCTTAATATACCCGCAAAGTCTTTGAAGCAGGTGAAAGTTGGTGGCCAGCGGCCATCATTGTGTCCAGGATGCCCGCACAGAGCCACGTATTTTGCCATTAAAAAAGCACTGCCTAAGGCGATTTATCCCGGAGATATTGGGTGTTACACTCTGGGAATAAACCTTGGGGCAGTGGATACCTGCCTGTGCATGGGGGCTTCTATCAATCAGGCCGCAGGTTTTTTTCACTCTTTTAGATCAACTGGCAGTGAAGCCAAGCCCATAGTCGCCACCATTGGCGATTCAACTTTTATTCATTCCGGCATTACTGCACTTATCAACGCTGTTTACAACGGAGCACGTTTTATACTTGTTATTCTTGACAATAGCACTACAGCAATGACTGGCAATCAGCCCACTGCTGCAACCGGTGTTCGCGCTGACGCTACTTCGAGCAGTGGTGTTCAATTCGATAAACTTCTTAAAGGTTGCGGTGTAACCTACATTAAAAATATTGATTCTTATGATGTGCAGCAAATCGTTTCCGCACTCAAGGAAGCCGATCTTTATACAAGATCAAAAGACGGCGGTATTGCAGTAATTATATCACAACATGCATGTCTTGTTGGAGCAAAGCCGCAGAAAACCATCACCGTAAAGGTGAGCGAAAATTGCACGGGTTGCCGATACTGTATCACCAACTTCGAGTGCCCTGCCCTTGTGCAAGAAAATGGAAAAGTTTTCATCAACCCCACGCTGTGTAGCGGCTGTGGAGTCTGCGTACATGTCTGCCCGGTGCATGCCATAAAGGTAGAATAAGCAACTATGAGCAAACAAAAAAATCTTGATACGCAAATTGTCATCTGTGGCCGTGGCGGTCAAGGTGTTTTATTCCTTACACGACTGCTTGATGAATCGGCCATCATGATGGGGTGCAATGTTATATCTTCTGAGACGCACGGCATGGCTATGCGGGGCGGTTCAGTTGCTTCTCATATTCGCATCGGTAACTACGAATCCCCCCTGATTCCTGCAGGGGCAGGTGATATTCTGCTCGCGGCAAACGAGCATGAAGTGCCGTTCAATATGTATCTCATGAAAAAAGAAGCGCACATTTTCATTAACGCTTCCGTGCACAGGCATAACGCCATTCACGCCGAAAAAATTGCACGCCTGCTCGGGTCTCCAATGGTTACTAATTTGGTGCTCCTGGGCTTTGCAAGTGCGCATGCTGATTTTCCTTTTCAGTATGCTCATATTTATAAAATTCTAGAGAAAATGAGTCCTTCCAAAGCACGTGAGATGAATCTCAGAGCTTTTACTGAAGGTTATCAGACAGCAGCAACCTAAACTCAGCAGGAGAAGCCAAGCCATGTTTCAGTCTGAATTTGAGCAGATGGAACAAACAGCTCTGCAAGCGCTACAGCTTGAGCGCCTTAAAGAAACACTCAAGCGAATCAAAAAAACAAATCCATTTTATTTTGAAAAACTAAATCGCCTGACAGCGACCGATGTCCGTTCACTTCAAGATATACGCAAGTTTCCCCTGATGACAAAGGATGATTTGCGTGACGGGTATCCCTTTAAATATGCCTGTGCGGATAAATCAAATTTTATGCGGATGCATATGAGTTCAGGCACCACGGGAACGCCTATAATTAACCCCATGACCCGTAAGGATTTGCAACAGTGGGGCTCTATCATGGCACGCTGTTATGCATCTGCCGGCCTTACATCAAGCGATGTCATACAAATCACACCGTCTTTTGGCTTGTTCAATGGCGGATTCGGTTTTCATTATGGCGCTGAAGCCTTGGGGGCCATGATTATTCCCATTGGCGCAGGCCGCTCACTTTTACAGCTGAAATTCATCAAGGATTTTGGCGTTACCGCTCTTACAGCAATTGCGTCCTATCCCCTGAGGCTCATAGAAGTTGCTGAAAAGGAAGGTTTCAATTTCCGCGATACTAAGCTTAGGGTTGGTATTTTCGGCGCCGAGGTCTGGAGCGATGAAGTTCGCAGGCGTATAGAAGACAGGATGGGAATTGAAACATTTGACATAATCGGCATGACTGAAACCGGAGGAGTAGGCCTCGGCATCGATTGCAAAGAGCATAGCGGCATCCATGTATGGGAGGATGATTATCTGGTGGAAATCATTGATCCGGAAACCGGCAACCCCGTGCCCGACGGTCAGGAGGGCGAAATGATCGTAACTACACTTAATCGGGAAGGATTGCCGCTTATACGATACCGTACACGCGACATCACATCACTTATCTCACGCGAAAAATGCGGGTGCGGCAGAACATCGTTGCGTGTTAAACGTATCAAAGGCCGCAATGATGACATGCTCAAGATAAAAGGTGTCAATTTTTACCCCACGCAACTTGAAAGCATACTGCTGCAACATGACGAACTTGCCAGTCATTATCAAATCGTTCTGGAAAAGCCAAAAGGGCGGGATGTTGTAACAGTGATGATCGAAACACACATGGAAGTCAACTCTACCGTTGCTGAAAAAATTGACATGGAAATTTATGATATGCTCGGCTTTCATGTTGATAAATTCAATTTTATGTCAGAGGGAACTCTACCACGAGTTCCCGGTAAGGCCGTTCGTGTTGTTGATCATCGGGAAAGTTAGCATTTATTAGCGCACATCAGCATATTCGAGCCGGATGTGCAAATAAATTATAGTGCACAGTTAGACGAAAGGAGTTTACTAATTGAAAAATTTTCTTGTGCCACGAGAAGTGTTTTTCACAAAAGGTGCAGGCACCCATAAAGATGAATTGAGGTCTTTTGAGCTTGCGCTGCGTGATGCCGGTATTGAGAAACAGAATCTTGTACCCGTTTCCAGTATTTTGCCTCCGGGATGTAAAATAATTTCAAAAACACTCGGACTAACAAAACTTGATCCCGGGGCAATTAATTTTACCGTTATCAGCAAATGCACTAGCAATGAACCCCATCGGCTGATAGTGTCCTCAGTAGGATGCGCTATACCCGCTGACAAAACCGGGTATGGATATCTGTCTGAATTCCATGCATTCGGCATTACTGAAAAGCAGGCAGGTGACTATGCCGAAGATATGGCTGCTGCCATGCTTGCAACTACACTGGGCATAGAATTCGATGAAGATAAAAGTTGGGATGAAAAAAAAGAAGTATACCGAATTAGCAACAAAATCTATAGATCAACAGAGATAACTCAGTCAGCAATTGTTGGACAGAAGGGATATACTACGGTCGTTGCCGCTGCGGTGTTCATTTTGTAGGCATTTAGGAGCGTAAATCTGCACATGAATTTTTTTTATTGCTGCTGAGCTTTAGGTAGCATGCATTCATTCTAGCCTCTACCCTGCCCTTCTGTTCTCGGGTGATCATATGCGCATTGGGATTTCTTTAGCTCTATCATTTTCAAGACTTTGCATCCCTGATCAATAAAAAAAATGGTGTCAGTATCGCTCGTAACAGGAGGAAGAACAATAACTCTGCTGCCAGTACCGGAATCAAAACATGCGACGTTATTTCGAGTTATGCCGGCAACCTCTCGCTTTAAATAGCTGATCGATAGCTTATGGTTACGAAACAAATTTTTCGAAACACTGAGTATGAGAACCTGTTCGTTTTAAATAAAAGGGGATTGACCATTTTGTGGGTTGTTGTAATACCAACATATAAACTTATTCAGCAAAGGAGATGCTATGAGCAGGATAGAGCATATTCATGCACGCGAAATTCTTGATTCTCGGGGAAACCCCACGGTTGAAGTTGATCTTGTTCTCGAGTCGGGAGTCATCGGCAGAGCGGCCGTACCCTCAGGAGCCTCAACCGGAGAGCGTGAAGCATTGGAACTGCGCGACAATGATAAAAATCGCTACTTGGGAAAGGGGGTCATGCAGGCGGTCAAAAACGTCAATGAGAAAATTCAGCCTGAACTGCTCGGGATGGAAGCTCTTGACCAGGTTTTGATAGATAAGACAATGCTTGAGCTTGATGCTACCGATACAAAAAAAAATCTCGGCGCTAATGCAATTCTGGGTGTTTCCATGGCAGTTGCCAAGGCTGCGGCTTTGGAACTGAATATTCCGCTGTATCGTTATCTTGGCGGCTCAAATGCTAAGGTGCTGCCCGTGCCTATGATGAATATCTTAAACGGCGGTGCACATGCCGATAATAATGTTGATATACAGGAATTTATGATCATGCCCGTCGGTGCAAGGTGCTTTGCGGAAGCGATCCGCATGGGCGCAGAGGTATTTCACAATCTCAAAAATGTGCTAAAAGCTCGCAAGCTTAACACGGCTGTTGGCGATGAAGGGGGGTTTGCACCTGATCTCAAGTCTAATGAAGAAGCACTTCAGTGCATCATGCAGGCGATCGAAAAAGCCGGCTATGAACCCGGCAAGCAGATAATGCTCGCGCTTGATGCCGCAGCGAGCTCATTTTTTAAAGATGGCAAGTATATTCTTGCGGCAGAGGCAAAACCGGAAAAAACATCTGCGGAGATGATCGACTATTATGAAGGCCTAGTCAGCCGGTATCCGATTATTTCCATTGAAGACGGACTTGATGAAAATGACTGGGATGGCTGGGAGGCAATGACCAAACGGCTGGGTAAAGAAATTCAGATTGTCGGGGATGACCTTTTTGTGACCAATACAAAGCTGCTCAAACAGGGAATTCAAAAGGGTATTGCAAATTCCATTCTCATAAAGCTTAATCAAATCGGGACCGTTACCGAAACGCTTGATGCCATTGAAATGGCCAAAAAGGCAAACTACACTGCGGTTATTTCACACCGATCCGGTGAAACTGAAGACACAACAATTGCTGATCTTGCTGTTGCCTGCAACACTGGTCAAATCAAAACAGGCTCTGCATCGCGCACTGACCGCATTGCCAAATATAATCAGCTTATGAGAATCGAGGAGATGCTGGGAGATACAGCACAGTATCTGCAGATTTCCTCTTTTTACAATCTTGATTTAAAGTAGGATTTTTCATGACTTTG
>CAYNVA010000184.1:0-5843 GCA_964400575.1 uncultured Thermodesulfobacteriota bacterium
CCTGCGGTGCATCTCTTTTTTGGCTGCCTCGTCCATGGCAGGCGCCTGTGCAGTAGTGCAGATGGCCTTGCCCCTGGGTGTTTCAATAACCTTGCCGAATTTATCCGTGCAGATGAGCTTTTTGCCGCCTGCTCCGTCGCCGCTGTCCACCAGGCTGAAGATAAATGAGCCGCCGTCGGTATAGCTGCCGCCGCGGGCGTTCCAGTACTTGTCGGCGATCGGCCTGAAGCGGGCATCCTCGCGCTCAAGGGAAATCAGCGTTGCATCGATTGCCTGCTTCTCCGAGCAGATGAGGCCGATCTGGACCTCGCCTTCCTGCAGGGCAAACACCTGCGGCCGCAGCATGGCAGTATCGGTAATGCCGATAAGCTGAAGCTGGCTGTTTTGGACGTCATTTTTTGCGATAATGAAAAACCAGGGCCCGTCTGGCGAGGAGCCGACATGATGCGTCTGTATCGCCTTGTAGACTGCCTGCTTCTCCGGCGGGAGCAGGTCAAAATCCATTTCAGAGGTCGGCGCCAGGGCCTCTATGAGGTATTCAAGCGGATACTTGTATACCCGGCTCCACAGGTCAAGCATGAGCGCAGCCTCTTCCGTATCTGTCAGAAACAGCGGATAATAATTGCGCTGCTTGAGATAGTCGCAGACGGACTGATAATTTGCAAAATCGCCATTGTGCACCAGCGCCTCATTCAGCGCGCTGAACGGATGGCAGCCGCCCGGATGCCAGACCCTGCCGCGTGTGGGATAGCGCTGGTGTGCTATCCAGGCATGGGCTTTGAAATCTTCAAGCTTATAGTATTTAACGACATTCTCGGCATACCCGACAATTTTCAGTATCATCAGGTTTCTGCCGTGAGACATGACAAAAGCTTTTTTATCGCCAAGAGAGGCATAGTATTTCGTGTTGATCTTAAAGCTGTTCTGATACACGAACTCATCTTCAGCATCACGGCGGTCAAGACTGCCGAGATTATTGTCCCGGATGAAAGCATCCAGCACTTCATTTTTAACCCGTACGAAATAACGCATAATCTCCGGCGGCTTCACGTCAAGGCCGATGCTGCGGTAATCATCAATGCGTGGCAGCTTCTCGTATTTATCAATGATAAAATGAGGAAGTATAAAAGTATCGGCCAGCTCACCGGCAATGCTCTCATCGAGAAGGGCAATGTGGAGCATATAGTCCTCTTCAAGCACCTGCCGCGAGACACCCAGCGCTTCCGGGATAAAACCCACAGCGGCAATGCCGCCGCCCTTGCCATTGCCACGGTTATGCATCTGAACAGATGGCTCAAAGATATTTTTTCCCGTCACCGGAATTGAGCTGATGAAGCCGGTAACCCCGCAGCCTCCCTCTTCCTCGGTATTCCGACCAGGTTGCGGCGCCTGGCTGCACAGGGCTGCGCGAGACGCAATAATTTTTTCTGCACTGTTCATTATGAAAACTCCGTTTAATATGACTTCTGTAGGGGCGGGGTTCAAACCTGCCCCTAACTATAATCAACATGTTCCAGCAGATCAGTCCGGCCGACAAGCTCCGATACGCTCTTCATACCGAACTTCTGCAGCATTTCTACAAGCTGATAATTCCAGGCATGATAGAGATTAACTATCCGCTGGGTTGCCCACTCATCATCAAACAGGTCGGCGAGCTCCGAGTCGGTCGAGGCTATGCCGCGGGCGCACCCTCGGCCTGATTCGCAGTTGCCGCAGCGGACGCATTCAAGGGCCACCATTTCCGCCGTGCCGATAACAGCGCCGTCTGCCCCAAGACAGATGGCCTTGACAAGATCATGGGCAGTGCGGATGCCTCCTGATGCAATAAGGGTTACAGCATCACGGGCGCCCTCCTCCTTGAGAAAATTATGCACCTTGGGGATGGCATACTCAATCGGCATGGCAATATTCTTTTTTGCAATATCGGGTGCTGCGCCCGTGCCGCCGTAGCCTCCATCGATATGTATGATATGGGCTCCGGCATAATAAGAGCCGACGGCCACCATATCCACATCATTGGGAGTAGAGACCTTCACCGACACCAGGGCCGTCGGGTTCATCTGCTTGATCCAGTCGATATGCTTTTTGTGATCTTCGATGGAATAAACCGAATGAAACGGAAAAGGAGAAAAAAGAGAGGTCCCCTTCACTGCCTCGCGCATGCGCGAAACGCTTTCCGTGTTCTTTTCTCCAAGCAAATGCCCGCCAAGGCCAGGCTTTGCGCCCTGGGCGTATTTAAATTCGACGATCCTTACCCGCTGAATGGTTTCCTCTCGCACGCCGAATAGGCCTGTTGCAACCTGCGTGATAACATGGTCATCATAGGGATGCAGCATTTCGGGATAACCGCCCTCGCCCGTACAGGTGAAGGTGTTCCAAATTTTTGCATTGCGCGCCTTGGAAAGCATTGTCGCAAGGCTCACCGACCCAAACGACATGCCGCCCCCATACACCGGCGTAGAGATGACCACATCGGCCCGACCGTCATTTCTACGGTTCAGCCTGAGATCCGTAGAGATTTCGTCCCGCTCGACCTTCGCTGGATTTTCCGGGAACTTCAGACGCAGCTTGTCAAACCCGCCTCCCGAATTGCCAATTTGATAGCCGATATCGGTGCGCTCGGGCGGATAGCCGGTTTCAGCCATTATCCAGGTCGCGATGATCATGTCGGAGGTCCAGCGGCAGTCGCCAAGGGTCTCATACATCGGGTTCAGGGACAGGCTCAGCGCCTTGCGCGGACATTTGTACACGCAGTAGAATTCATCATTCTTGCGGCATTCATAGCCGATGCACTTATAGTCGATGGGCGGCCGCATCCTGTTATGGCCTTCAATCCGTTCGTGAACACCGTATGGGCATGATTTAGCACACATGCCGCAGTTGATGCAGGCGTCGGACCGGGTGACCCTGTATTTGGGCACCTGATGCTTGAACCGTGATGGCATTGTTTTGATAACTACAGTTTCTGGTTTCATATGCTTGTCATTTCCTGCTGGTGAAAAATTTTTCCAAATGTGTCCTGGTCGATTTCATCAAAAAATATCGCCCGACCGGTTTCGCCCCGAAGACGGCGCACCTCGCGAATCCCCATGGCGCCCATGACTTCAAGCAGCTGGGAATGCCAGGCGCCCATAAGATTGACGATTCGCCGGGCAGCGGTTGCCGCAGACATTTTTTCAAGCCCGTCAGGAAGTGTTACTGTCATCTCGGGCTCTTCATAGAGAAGTGCCCCCAGGGCAATCAGCAGAGGTATGTCAACCGCCGTCAGGTCAGCGCCGCAAATAATTGCTTTGGGAACATGCTCTGCCATGGCAATGCCGCCGGATATGATAATGGTGACCTCATCGCGTATCCGCTCATCTATTAGTCTGAGATGCACTCCACGGATAACCTCTTTTACAAAACGCTGCTGTAAACCGGGAGCTTCCCTGCCGCAATAATCGGCCACGATATGAATGACTTCCGCCCCGCTGCGGGCCAGTTTCGCAACTGCGTCTTCGATGCCCGTCATTGCCGGAACCCGCACAATGGTAACCGCTTCAGATATTTTTCTTATCGACTCCCTAACTGAGGCGAAATCATTGAGCAGCACAGGGGCATACTCGATTGCCACAAGCCTGGCACTGCTGATAACAGCCTGATGAGCAGTTAGTTTTTCATGTGACACAAGGGGTATAATATTGTCTGCATATTTATTAATGCCGGCAGTAATGGCTGCAGCAGGCATAATAACAAAGGTGCCTGCGGCTTGCGCAGCCATAACAAGTGCAACCTCTACATTCGGGCTCAACGTGCAGGCCGGAATATCAAAAATAATCGGGATCGGCAGATCAACGGTTGGGTGAATATTTGATGTAATAGTGCCCGTATCATCAAAAGTCAGATGATTGAGCTTTCTACCCAGATCAACCGCCGTGCTTATATATTCCCGCCCGTGAATGCCGTCGCGCGTGGGGCGCACGATCTCAGACATATCCGTCCACATGCCGTCAAAGCCCGGGCCGGTAAATGGGCCGCGGTAGCCCGCCCCCGACACCGGAACCTTGCCGTCTTCGGCCTGTTTCCAAATGCTCAGAAACATGTCGGGCTTCCAGTAGGATCCGCCAAGGGCCAGAAAATCAGGGTCCAGTGATTTCACCAGTGCGCCGCGCGGGCACTCCTGTATGCAGCGGAAACAGTTTTTGCACAGTGCCATATGCGGCTCATCTATCTTGCGCGGGTCTTTTGCGCCGCGCTTATGTGCTTCATAGATGCAGACTTTCGTGCACTTGCCGCAGTTAATGCAGTTTTCGCCCCGCACAATCTTGAACTTTGATACAAAGTCCCTGTTCAGAGGCGTTGCTTGTACAGTGATGTGGTATTTTTTTGGCATAGTCGTTACATAATAAAATTTACGATTGACTGTAGGGGCGTATGGCCATACGCCCCTGCGCTTATGAATTTCTTTCCACCATGTCCCAGTAGTCCTTGCTGCCGTCAACGGTTTTCAAAAACTCTTTTATCCGGTCATCAGGCCGTCCGAAATTAGCCTCAAGCCGTCGCTCAAGGGCATCCCAGAGAGTCATCAGGTCAAGATTGGTCTGGCATATCTCCTCGCAGGCATGGCAGTGCATGCACATGAAGGCAGTGGCCGCTTCTTCCGGCGTCACGGGCTCTCCGGCGATAAGTTTTTTTGCCAGAGCGACTTTTCCCTTGCCCGTGACTGCTTCGTTTCCGGTGACCAGATAGGCCGGGCACACAGCGATGCAGTTGCCGCATTTTGCGCAGGCATGCGTGCAGAGCTCAAGGTCAAGGGCATCGATCTTTTTGTCTTTGCCGAAAACCATGGTGGCAATTTTACCGATAACGGGCGACAGCAGTATCAGCAGGTTCATCGAAAATCCGAAAAACAGAGGATGAAAAGCAAGAGCAGGGATATTCATGAATTTTGATTTGATCCGCAAAAATTTACCCGGATTCATAATCCCGTTGGGGTCAACCTTTGCCGTATATGCCTTGTACTGGCTCTGCCGGTCTGGGGAATACAGATGATTGACAAAAGCGGCATTCCAAATACCAAGGCCATACGGCTGTGCGCCCATTGAAACTGCTGTTTGCGTAAGCATTGACACAAGGGGCATATGCACGAAATATTTCATTTTACGCGAGTCACACAAAAAGGTGGTCATAATAAGGGCTTGTGTCTTATCAAGAATATAGGCATCGATGCACATTTCGACACTGTAATTGCTGCCAAGCTTTTTAGCCTTTTCAATGAATGCTGCCGAGTCTGCAATGGGCAGTATCACTTCGCTGGCAAGCAGCGTGGGGCCTAGGCGCTTTGCCTTCATGCCGAACAGGCGCTCGTTCCATAAATAGCATGCCGCATAGTCGGGCGACTGCTCGTAATTGCCGAACTTCTTCACAAGATCGAGAAAATTCTGCTCATCGCCCGTGCTGCTGAATTCAACAAGCACCCCGGCTTTTTCCTTAAACACATTTGCATGCATTATTTCATTTGTCTCGCGCATATGATTGGCATCGACAAATCGGATTACATTGGCAGCTGTTTTCTGCCGGGCAGCCTGTGCGACAAAATCAAAGGCATCCTTATCCGTCGGGAAATAAAAAATGTGGGCATACGAGTTTTTGGGCAGGTCACGCAGCTTGAGCGTTACCTCGACAATAATGCCGCATGTGCCCTCGGTTGAAATAAAATAAGAAAATTCGGGGTCTGCGGGTGTCAGTTTCTTTACCTCGCCGACCGGCGTTACAACCGTCATCGACAGTATCTGCTTTGAAATATGTCCGTAGCGGTAGCTGTTTATGCCGTAGCCGCCGGTTGAGATCCATCCGGCAACCGT
>CAYNVA010000185.1:0-7515 GCA_964400575.1 uncultured Thermodesulfobacteriota bacterium
TGTAAAATACCCTAGTGGGTCTTCACATTTGATTTTGCAGGATGAGATACTGTTTCTCGTAAACATCACCATTCCTGTCATTCCGGCTTGTCCGGAATCCTTACGCTGCGGTGGAACAGATTCCGGACAAGCCGGAATGACGCTGAGAATTTATTTTTTCAATTTATTTTTACGTCTAATTCACATGTATTGGAATTAAGGGGAGGTTGTTGAACTCATAATTTCAAATGTGAAGGCCAACTAGTATCGCCCCAGAGCCATTCCGGCATCATAGGCTTTTTTGAGCTGCTTCGGATGATCTCCAATGACCCCGCGCCTTTTGCTATTAAGGCCGTGCAGCATTCCCTCAAATCCGCAGGCCGACAAAGCTTCTACCGTTTCAACCTTGTGAAGATTGAAAATGGAGATGATGTTTTCAATCACATGGTCATAGGTGTCAATAGAGGGATATCCCCATGTGCCGATAACCATGGCCTTCCTGCCGGGTTTCAGGCAGGAGGAAAGCATGTACCGCTCATAGCCGTCCCACCGGTCAAGGAACGTTGAAAGCTGTGCGCACTCCCTGCCGGTATAGATGGGAAACCCGATGATCAGCGCGTCGGCATCCATTATTTTCTGGTAGATTGCCGGCATGTCATCATTGATGACGCATATCCTGTCATAGCCCGGCTCCTTGCATTTCCGGCACCCGATGCAGAACCCCATCTTGATCCTGTGGAGCATGATTTTTTCCGTGCGGGAACCTGCATCGGCTGCGCCCCTGAGGGCCTCATCGATTAAAAGGTCCGTATTTCCTTTGGCCCGGGGGCTGGCGCAAAAGGCAAGCACGGATTTTTTTCTGTCTGTGCGTGCAGCCCGCTTTCTCTGCGGCCGCGCCCAGCGCCTGACCTGCACGGGAATTTTATTATAGGCCTCCTGGCTGATAAAGGGGTCAAGCATCCGCTTCTTAAACTTTTCCATATCCTCCATCATATGGAAAAGGGGGTCGTAGGATTTCGGCACCACCATGCGCGTGGCCTCTACCACAAGCGCCGCGTCAACCCGGCTGATCTTGCGGGCGTGCGCAAGCAGGGAAAGCATCAGAAGAATTTTTTCTTTTTTGCGGTTCCGGATAATGGGAGGCCAGATGGCGGAAATTTTTTCAAGCATGTCCAGGCCGTCATGTGACAGTTTAACAGGTGCTGCATTTTTCATGGTGGCTCCTGAAAATAAGGGTCTTCGTCGAAATCTATTGGTTACTCAACACTGATGAAGCTCTAAAAAGTCGCCCGCCGCGGCGGACCGGAGTGACCGAGTTGCGTTTTTTTGGATAACATATCAATAATGGTTACAGTAATTTGTTAAATGCACTAGAACACATTCTACGACAAACTGTTTTTGTCTTGAGGTTGCGATGCATCAGGCAGACCCGGTTCAGCCTTTTCTTTTTCCGCTGCGTTTTTCCGTGCTGATTTTTTGGGAAAGATAAGGATCATTATCCGGACGGACGCGAGAAAGAATATGGCAAGGCCGAGATAATGCCGCCAGCCTGTCTCAATGCTCAGCCAGGCATACATGCCGCTCATTGCAAGAAAAGTATATGCTGCAACCCGCCAGAATGTGATCATCACTCTCTCAATCTGTCCAACAATTAGAAGCTCTGGTACCGGCGTATTAATGCATAAAACAGTTAAAAATACAATTGCCAGGGGAGCACGTCCTGGCGCATATCCTGACTGGCAGATAGCTTTTCAGCCCGGCAAAGTGTGCTATCTATCTGATAAATCTTTTTTCTTCCAAATAAGGCGCAAATATGCTATGTATCCAGCCATTGAATCAAGATTAATATTAGTACGGAGCACTGCATGTCAGGTCATTCCAAGTGGAGCACGATTAAGCGCAAAAAGGGCGCTATTGACGCCAAGCGCGGCAAGATTTTTACCAGCCTTATCAAGGAATTAACTATTGCCGCCCGGCTGGGCGGCGGCAGTCCCGAAGGCAACCCCCGCCTTCGCACGGCAGTGCTTGCTGCCAAATCTGAAAACATGCCCAAGGACAATATCGACCGCGCCATTAAAAAGGGCACGGGCGAGCTTGAGGGCAGCGTGTACGAGGAACTCACCTACGAGGGCTATGGCCCCGGTGGTGTTGCGGTGATGGCCGAGGTGCTGACAGACAACAAGAACAGAGCTGCTGCTGAAATCAGGCATATTTTTTCTAAAAATGCCGGGAACCTTGGTGATACGGGCTGTGTGGGCTGGATGTTCACCAGAAAGGGCACTATCGTATACGAGAAGGGTACAGTGGATGAAGAAAAGCTTATGGATATCGCTCTTGAGGCCGGCGCCGATGATGTGACCGAGGACGAGAGCACTATTGTCGTGACCACCGACCCCAAATCATTCTATGCGGTCAAGGAAGAGATCGACAAGCGAACGGACCTGCCGGCATATGTTGTTGCCGAAATTGCAATGATTCCGCAAAATACCGTTGAACTCAACGGCAAAGAAGCCGAGCAGATGCTGCGGATGATGGAGGCGCTTGAGGATTCCGACGATGTGCAGAACGTGTATTCCAATTTCGATATTCCCGACGAGCTGATGAACAAGTAGTCAAATCATCTATAAATTAAAAGCCCTTTGAAAGTCCGCGGATCTTCAAAGGGCTTTTTTTTGCCGCAACCCTTCTTCCTCATCAAGCGGATTTTTGTAAATTAAAATGATTAAAATTAACAGAAAACAGAGTATGATATGCACATACTTCATCGTGAATTTTTTAGTCAAAGCTAATAAAAAAACGTACGTTTCATTATGAGCAAAAGAGAATTGATAATAATTGGAGCTGGAGCGGCCGGAATGATGGCTGCCGCAAAAGCAGCTGAAAAGGGAATATCTGTTTTGCTGCTGGAAAAAATGGAGAAGCCGGGGAGAAAAATAAGGTTAACCGGCAAGGGAAGATGCAATATTACCAATACAAAATCATGGGATGAATTCTCTCAACACATCTACCCCAAAAATATATTCCTCAAATCTGCGTTTTTTCATTTTTCAAATACGGAAACGATACATTTCTTTGAAAGGATAGGACTTAAAACAGTTATTGAGAGAGGGGATAGGGTTTTTCCGCTTTCCGGGCAGGCAAAAGAGGTGGTCGACAAACTTGTGGATTACCTTAAATCATTAAATGTGAAAATAGTGTGCAATGCCAAAGTAAACAAGATTATTGCAGACCAAAGTTCAGTAACAAGCGTAGAGTGGCAAAACAATAAAGGATATTTTAATGAATCTGCAGAGGCTGTAATAGTTTCAACAGGAGGACTTTCTTATCCTTCTACAGGCTCAAACGGCGACGGATATCATTTTGCCAGTGAATTGGGCCATAAAATCGTAGAATGTTTGCCGTCATTAACAGCTATAAAGCCAAAACAGTACGATAAAAAACTAGAAGGGTTATCTCTGAAAAATATAGAGATAAAACTTTTCGCTTCTAATAATTTATTGCAGGCTGAATTCGGTGACCTTGATTTTACAAATAACGGCATAGAGGGGCCTTTAGGGTTCAAAATCAGCAGAAAGGCTGTTAGAGCAATCCATAATGGCGAAAAAGTATATGTCAAGATAGATTTAAAACCGGCATTATCTGAGCAGGTATTAACAGCGAGGTTAATGAGAGATATTAGCGCCGAAAAGAAAATCTCTTTAATGAAACTTTTGTCGGGATTATTGCCTAAGCAATTAATAGTTCCATTTGTTGCGGCGAATAACTTAAATAAAATACCAGTATTGACAGTTGATAATGTTGATCACATTAGAAGACTGGTTTTACATCTAAAAAACTGGATTTTAGATATTATTGATTTTACATCTTTTGAAAGATCGGTTACCACTTCAGGCGGCGTGTCCTTAGATGGAATTGTGTCAAAAAACATGAAATCCAAAATTCTTGATAACCTGTTTTTTGCAGGAGAGATCATTGATCTTGATGGAGATACGGGAGGGTTTAATCTTCAGATAGCCTTTTCCACAGGGGCATTGGCCGGAGAATCGGCTGCCCATTTAATAGTGAAATCGAGATTAATATCTTGATGATTATTCTGCAATCCCAAAGCGAGTTCTTGTTAATTCATCACTTACATCTCATGGAGGCGCTTGAGGATTCCGACGATGTTCAGAATGTGTATGCCAATTTCGACATTCCCGACGAGTTGATGAATAAGCAGTCAAATCATCTATAAATTAAAAGCCCTTTGAAAATCCGCGGATCTTCAAAGGGATTTTTTTATTGCCTGCACAGCCCCTGCGTTCACATCAAATTCTTTTTTTAAAAAAATAACCGTCGGGCTGTCGTAACCAGAGCATTTTTCTTTGTTGTAATCATGCGCCGGTATTGTGAGCTTTTGCTTCGTTTGCCCGTGCTGGATTCTCGCAAGAGAAATCGGCAATGATGTAATGCCAATCGCTCGAACCGCACAGGCTGCCCTCAGCAAAAACTCACCTGTGTGTATACTATTTTGAAAAATGCTCTACACCAGTAGGCCTGCACATGTGATTTTGCAGGATGAGATACTATTTCTCGTAAACAACACCATTCCTGTCATTCCGGCTTGTCCGGAATCATTATGCTGCGGTGGAACAGATTCCGGACAAGCCGGAATGACGCTGAGATTTTATTTTTACAATTTATTTATACGTCTAATTCACATGTATTGGAATTAAGGGAAGGGTGTCTGCAACAGATAAATTCAAATGTGAAGACCCACCAGGGAGTAGAAACACTGAGAGGAAACGCAGCAGGACATTGAAAAACAGCAACAGCCCCCTTTACTCAAGGGGGCTGTTGCTGTTCTGTTTCAAAGCAATACTATCCCGAATGCACGGACTAGTATCACCGGCTGCCTTTCGGAGGTGGTGGGGTGCCTGCCGAAGCACCGAGCTTTTTACCTGAAGCTATTCCCAGATCTTTAGGGGCCGTTGCAGTGAATGCATCTTTAGGAGCTTTAAGATCTCCCAAATGGCTGCTGGGGGTAGCCATTCCAGGGGCTTCTGTGCCCCGATAATACACATACCCGTTGGCAAAGGTAACCCATATTATTTGAATATCACTATCAGCTTTCCCCGTGGCTTTTTCCTTGCCCGTTGCCTTGCACAGCAGAAAGGAACTTCCTGTATCACTGCTTGCCTTATCAATGACCCACTGTACAGTAGCTCCATCTGTCTTTTTTACCCCCCACATTCCTTTCCATACATCACATTCCTGTGCATATGCACAGGTGGTAGACAAGAACAGCACTCCAGCTAATACAAACATTTTTCTTTTCATAATGTGGCTCCTTTCATAAGAACGGTTATCTTTTCCAAAACAAAAACAGCCTGCAGGCATAGAATCCAGAGGCGGCCTGTCTTCTTTAGCTTACAGCAGTAAGCATTGTTCATTCTCTGTTCTTTCAATAAGCATAAAAGAATTTTATCGTATATATTTCCTAAGTCAATAAACTATTTTGAATTTATATAGCAGTTTCTTCCCGGCTGAACCCAACCCGCAAAAGAATGACTGTTCGTTCGGGCACCATCAGCAACTTTCAACCCCTTTTATGAAAATGCTTGTGTCTTATGCATGCCTGATATATGTATTGCACTAATTTCAAACTTTTTGTTTTACTGACATACCTATGCATACATGCGGTTCGATTGAAGCGACTTTTAATGACCTGTACGGCAGGCTGGGGCTGCCCGTTATTTTATATGACATGCAGGGCAGGCTGCTGAAGGCCAATGCCGCATTCTGCGAGCTTGCGGAAACCTCACAAGGCACGCTGCATAATCAGGACGTGCTGTCTTTTTTTAAACAGCTCAGGCCTCTTTTTGAGCACGGCTGGCAGAGCGGCTTTTTGCCCCATCAGGAAACCTTGTTCACCACTGCGCAGGCTTGTGAATTCCCGGTGCGCCTGCAGTATGCGCCCGTTACCGGACCGGACGGCACACTTGCCGGCGGCCTGGCGTTCGTGCTTGATATGCGGGAGCTCAACGGGCTGCGCGAGCGGGTGGGCATGCTCAGCAGCGCCATCGGGCTGCAGGCGCAGACACCCGACGGGCTGGCCACAGAAAAGCGGCGCCTGGAGCGCGACCTTACTGAAACGCGCAGCGTGCTTGAAAATGTGCTGGAGTCATGCGGCGACGGCATATTTATAGTCGGCCGCGACGGCAGGATCACCCTGGCAAACGAAACGCTTGGTTTGATGCTCGGGAAAAGCAGGCAGGAAATTGTGGGCGGCCATGTGTACGAGCTGGGGCCCATGTCCGGCGAGTTTCAGCTGCTCAGCGGCGAGATGGTGGTGCTTGACCGATCGTATGCCGATTATCAGCGGGAACAGCTTGAAAAGATGCAGGAGCTTGTCGACGGCAGGGGAGGCAAGTTAGAGCGCTGGGAGTTTTACGCGTTCCATAAAAACGGCAGGCTTGTGCCGCTTGAGCTGACGGCATCCATTGACAAGAGTCCCGAAGGGGAGCTGATCGGCACGGTCACATCAGCCCGAGACCTTACGGCGCGCAGGAGCACTGAGCAGGCTGTAAAAAGCGCCCGGGATTTTCTTGAGAAAGTCATCGAGGCGTCCTACGACGCTATTGTCGTCAGCACCATGGATGGAAACATACTGCTTGCCAACAGCGCTCTTGGCAGGCTGACCGGGATCGGCAAAGAAACATTTATCGGCAAGCGTTTTTTCGATGTCATACCCCTTGAGAGCACCGGCGCCGAGGTAAGCCAGATGCGGCAGGAGGAGCTTTCAGACAAGGGTCATCTCTGCTTTGAAACGGTTTTTCGCCGCTCCGACGGCGAAAGAATCCATCTCGATCATACCATCACCACCATACATGATGATGGCAGCAGCCGTATCGGTTCCTGTCTGGTGTCGTTCATTCGCGATATTACGGAGAAAAAAAAGGCCGCAGAGGAGCTCCAGAGCGCCTATCGGTTCCGCAACGATTTTTTCACCAATATCACGCATGCGTTCCGCACGCCCCTGACGCTTTCCATCGGGCCCGTCGAGGGCATGCTGCGCGGTGAATTCGGCAGCGTCAGCTCAGACATTACCGACCAGCTTGTGATGGTGCTGCGCAATTCGCGCCATCTTCTGAAGCTCATCGACCAGCTGCTTGATTTCGGCAGGCTTGAATCGGGCAAGCGCGATTTTGTTTATGAGACGCGCGACCTCAAGCAGTTCATCTCGACCATTCTCGACTCATTCTCATTTATTGCAGGCAAGAAAAAGATACAGCTCTCCTGCTCGGCCATTGAAGATGTGCCCTATGTCTCCATCGATCCGGTCAAGATGGAGAAGGTGCTTTTTAATATCATCGGCAATGCAGTCAAGTTTACGCCCGAAGGCGGCAGCATCACCGTCGTGCTGGAAAAAGATGCCTGCATAGAAGGTTTGCCAGCCACCCGGTGCGTCAAAATTTCCGTGGCCGACACCGGCATCGGCATTGCACATGATGAGCTTGCCGTTATTTTCGACCGTTTTATTCAGGCCGGAGCGAC
>CAYNVA010000186.1:0-2320 GCA_964400575.1 uncultured Thermodesulfobacteriota bacterium
CGGCACATGCTTTTCTTGAGCTTTTTAAACAACTTGACTGGTATTTAGTACCGCAAGGCTATGCAGGAAGTCAAGGGTCAAGATATGCTGACCATTAATAACTTTATACACTGCAGGCAAAAAAAGTTTCTTGAAAGTTTCTTTATTTTAAGTAATACATATTGCTGAACGTCATATTTCAATGCTCAGCCTCTGCTGTATGTGCAGGTACAGGGCAAGAGTTTTTCAGGCTGCATGCCTGCTGCTAAAAACAGGTTGCAGGTACCAGCGCCGCCCGAAACGAGTTCAGATGAACATTTTCTGCAACCGGTTCTGAAGGATCTCTCTGTATACCGATGTACAGCGATGGCGGGACCACAATTCCCGTTGAGCTGTTTTGTTTTCATGGGTCAAAGCTCCGGAAGGTAATCCTGCCTCCCTATCATGCAGGCAGGTACCGGGGCTTTCCTGATAATCATGCAACAAGTAAGAAAAAGCATGCCGTGAAAGGAAAGCTGACCTTTCTTATAATCAGATCGCGCACAGGCAAGCGCCGGAGATTTTCGATAAGCAAGAATTTTATCCTGTGCATGGCGCTGCTCAGCCTGGTGCTGCTGGGAAGCGGCATAGTCGGGGCATTGAAATACAAGGAAAATCAGGATCTCAAGAGAAAATGCCTCCGGCTTGAGGTTGAAAAAAACCAGCTCGAAGCCGTGTCCCGCACCGTGCAGGAACTGGAAAAAGAGGAGGAATCGGTTCGCAAACTCCTTGGTCTTCAAGCAGGCAACGCATCTGAAAAAGACGGCTCACGGCAGCCGTCACCTGCAGGTGCCGATTGACCAAACTCTTTTAAAAAGGTGGGCCCATGGCTTTATTCAAAAAAGATGTCGACATGAACAGGCTTGATACGCTTATCGGCAGCGGTACGATCATTGAGGGCACGATAATTTCAAAGGAAAGTGTCTGCATTGAAGGAACTGTCAGGGGCGGGAAAATTATCACCGAAGGAAGCGTTATCGTCAGCGAAAAAGGCAGGGTTGACTCCGACATATTCGCCAACATGGTCATGCTTGGAGGCGAGGTCAATGGCAATATCGTTTCCCGCACCAAGCTTGAGATAACCACAAAAGGCAAACTGCGGGGCGATATCAAAACCGGCAGCCTCATTATTGCAGAAGGCGTTATCTTTGAAGGCAAATGCCAGATGATTACCGACGAGCGCAACCTTAAAGCTCAGGCAGGATTGGAAGATGACGATATGCCGATTTAGAGCATTTTTCAAAAGAGTATAGCCATATGCGCACAGGTGAGCTTTTGGTGAAGGCAGCCCGTTCGGTTCAAGCGATTGGCATGACATCATTGCCGGGTTCTCTTGCGAGAATAGAGCACGGGCAAACGAAACAAAAGTTCACCATAGGGGCGCATGGTTACAACAAAAAGAAAAATGCTCTGGCAATCTATCAATCTCTTTTAATATAAAAAATTATTTTTTATTAATATAAAAATATAAAAACCTCAAAAAACCCGCTTTTATTAAAAAAATAAGCAAGTAGTGTCCTCCTTCGGCAATTTTATTGTTGACAATCTTACTATTCACGGTTATAATTATTACTAACTGCTAATTTGCATTACAAGCTCAGCCCGATAAGCTTTATTCACATACAGGCATCTGACCAGAGAACGCCTGCTCCTATTGGATCGATTTCCTGATACCACTGAAATTTTCAAAATTTATAACAAGGAGAAATCCGCGTGCAGAAAAATACATGGTTCTACACCTTTATATTTTCAACCATCAGCATAAATACGGTCATGATCTGTATGCTCACATTTTGGGCAATAGACGACCGCCACACGCTGAAAGTTGTCCAGGTCGAAATTCAGGAGCTCAAGCACCGTATTGAAATGGAAATCAAGCTGCGTCAGGAATTTCTCCCGCAGATCAAAAAATCGGCTGAGCTGCTGAGCCGCTACAACCCCGGTCTTGATCCTTTTACAGCCCTGTCGTATGCCATTAAAATCTGGCAATGCAGCGACGATGTCGTGACGCATGACCTGCTCACAGCCCTTATCGTTGTCGAATCAGGAGCTGACTATACAGCCGTAAGCCCGCATGGTGCGCTGGGCCTGACCCAGATAATGCCCGGTAATTGGCCATACCCAAACAAGGAACTCCGCGATCCCTATAAAAACATTGAAGCAGGAGCCGTAATCCTGCGGCAATACATTAAGCGCCATGGCCTTATCGGCGGCCTGCGTGCGTATCACTGCGGCTCTCCCGGCCAAAGTTCTGAAGGAGCATCGCTGGGATATGCAAAAAAAGTGCTGCAGATAGCTCAAA
>CAYNVA010000187.1:0-2673 GCA_964400575.1 uncultured Thermodesulfobacteriota bacterium
CATCTGGAATGTGATCCGGGCTTTTAATGTGCGCGAGGGCATGCGCCGGGCAGACGATACGCTGCCCAGGCGTTTTCTTGAAGAGCCCATCCCCGACGGGCCGTCCAAGGGCATGGTCGTGAGCCGGCAGATGCTTGAAACGATGAAGGACGATTACTACACGGTGCGGGGCTGGGACCTGCAGACTGCCATACCGCTGCCCGAGCGCCTCGTGAAGCTTGATCTGCCGGACATTGCAGAAGACATGCGAAAAATTTTAGCTGCTGAAAGGAGGGCATGAGCATGAAGACGCGCTATAAAATAGTTATCGCTGTCGTGCTGTTCATCGCGATTTCAGCGGCATTTTCAAACAAGCAGGACGATACGGGCTACCGCCGCTACCTGCTGCAGATGCTGGACAAAAAGGGCGTTGAGGGCAGGCCCGGCGTGCTGCTTACAGCCCTGGGGCAGCCCGAGGAATATGATTTTAAGTTTTTCGACCGGTATCTGAAGCAGATCTTCAATGCAGCATTTCCCCCGGCCCTCAAGCTTATCATTCTGGGTGATGCAGGCGTTGTGCTCATGGACCCGGACAATATGAATGCAAGCGATGAGTTCACCCCGAAAAAGCTCATCGACTGTTTCGGCCATGATGCAAATGAAGAAGGGGAGCCCTATATGGATCTGCCCCACGAGTGGGCGCCGCCGCGAGACAAAGGATCACCGGGCCACTTTGTCTGGAAGGAACACAAGAACGGGTATATTGATCTTGTGGAAAAGGTTTCTATCAAGATACTGGTGACCTATTACGGCATTATGCCGGGCAAAAAAATTCCCTATATGCAGCAGCACAAGGCGATATTTGCAGACTTTGAAACCATGCTGAAGAAGGAGTTTCCGGGGGTTCCCATGCGCTGGGGCCTTGCCATGTACCCCGAAACTATTGAAGAAGCTGTCAATGAACTCATAGAGAAGGAAAAAGTAAAAACAATTGTAGTTGTTGATTTTTTCCATGTCTATTCATCCCTTGAGGAATTCAACGGGCTGTTCCCCGAGATCAAGAATGCAGTGGCCGAGCGCGCCAAGATCATCTATGCGCCGTTCCCCGGTGCATATGAGTCCTACCGCAAGGCCTATGTCGCCATGGCCCATGATGAAGTGGCCCTGCTGCCCCAAAACAGCCGCAAGCTTATCGTGCTTACGCGCCATGGATTTCCCGATCTTGCGGGAGATCCCTATCCGGTGCTCGCCAAGGTCTTTTATAGCAACCTGAAAAAAGAAATGGAGGCTGCACTAGCAGGCACTAACGCGCATGTGGTCTATGCCGACACGGATTTTGCCGGCGACAAAGATGACAAAAACAAAAAAAAGCTTGCAAGTTTTGAGGCTCTCGAGATGGGCCTTGAAGACGGGTACGACAATATTATCTTTATCCTGGTTGATTTCCTGAGCGAGAACACGGATACAATATTTGCCATGCGCCTGGAGACCTTTGAGAAGCTGGATTTCAAATATGGCAGCCAGGTGCCGTACCTCGACTTCACGCAGCCCTACCGCACCGAGCTGCAGTCAGGGAAAACAAAAATTACCGTGGCAGGAACGCCGGTCGGCAACAGGTACCGGCCCCATATTGCACAGGGAGTTTTTGATTCAATCGCAACAGTGCTTCGCGGCCAGGCCTGGCCCCTGCTGCTGCTTGAAGAGGAAAAGAAGAAAGAGGGCATGTTTTAATCGTCGCCTTTCGGATCGCGTAATAAAAATTTTAAAAGAGGAGAGAATGTATGAAAAGAGCAGTTTTATTTCTATGCAGTATCTTTTGTGTTCTTGCCTGCGCAGGCGCCCTCGCCACGCGGGATGCGGCGGCCGAGGCGCAGCAGGACACTGCCACGAAACCCATTGTGCTGTACTACTCGCGCCTGGGGCATGCCGAAATGGTTGCCACGGCGCTTAAAAATCAGCTCGGCTGCGAGATGGTAAAAATTGTTTCAAAGAAGGACCGTGGCATGTTCACGCTCATGGCCGAGCAGACCTTCAACCTGAGCGATGACCAAGATGCCCCGGCAAAGGATCTGGCGGCGTATAATCCCATTATTATCGTTTCTCCCATCTATTTCATGCGGCTGTCATCGCCCGCGCGGACGCTTATTGAAAAATATATCCCTAAAGGGAAGCGGGTATATGTGTTTACGACATCGGGGGGCCCGCTGGCGGGATTTACCGGCAGGGGCATACGCGCTCTTGCCGAAGAAAACGGTCTTGCGGTACAAGGCGTCAACGGCTTTCAGATAGGCAAAAAAAAGCAGGCTGATTTCGATGCGGAGATTCAGCGGTTTCTGGCAAAAACAGCGGTAAAGTAGGACTCTCCAGGAGAATATCAAAAAAAATAATCATCTTTCAAGGAGGATATATATGAAAAAGATAGTAGTGCTTTTTGCAGCTGTGTTTGCAATTATCTGCAATGTGCCCGCATACGGGCAGGATGCCGCGTCGGGTAAAACGCTCATGCTCTACTATTCCAAGACGGGCAATACAAAAGCAGCCTGTGAGGCGCTCCAGAAGGCTCTGGGTGCCGATATAAAAGAAATCAAAGACCTGAACCGCCGGGATACAACGTTTGGCGGGATCGGCGGTATGCTCAAGACGCTTTTGGGCATGCACACAGCTATTGAGCCCACGAAGGTTGATCTGTCCCCT
>CAYNVA010000188.1:0-7510 GCA_964400575.1 uncultured Thermodesulfobacteriota bacterium
CCAACCCACATTTCGTTCAAGCACTACCTAGCTGTCCAGCGCCTTGATGCCGGGAAGAATCTTGCCCTCCAGCAGTTCCATGAACGCGCCCCCGGCAGTTGACACAAAGGAGACCTTGTCATGATTGCCGGACTTTTTCAACGCCGAAACAGAATCACCGCCGCCCACAATGCTCATAACAGGGGCATTGCCGATGCAATCGGCAATGGCAAATGTGCCGCTGCAAAACTCGGGAATTTCAAAGACTCCCATGGGGCCGTTCCAGACAACAGTTTTTGACCCTTTAATGGCATCGCTGAACGCCTTCACGGTTGCGGGCCCGATATCAAGCCCTTTCCAGCCCTTCGGGATGTCGTTGACCGAAACGGTTTTCGTTGTAACCCCTGCCTTCAATTCCTCGGCGATGACGCAGTCGGTCGGCAGCAGCAGTGCGACGGACCGTGTCGCTGCTTTTTCCATGCACGTTTTAGCCGTCTCGATCAGGTCTGTCTCCACAAGGGAGTCTCCGACTTCCTTGCCCTGCGCCTTCAAAAACGTAAAGGCCATACCGCCACCGATGAGCAGGCGGTCTACCTTGCTGATAATATTTTCAAGCATCTCCAGTTTGCCAGATACCTTTGCCCCGCCGATAACGGCAGTCAGGGGCCGCTCCGGCTTCAGCATTGCCTTCTCGAAGCTCGTGATCTCCTTTTTCATGAGAAAGCCGCCTGCAACCACGGGCACAAAATGCGTGACAGCTTCCACCGAGGCATGTGCGCGGTGCGACACGGCAAATGCGTCGTTGACGTATATCTGGGCGCCAGAGGCCAGCTTGCGTGCAAACTCCTGGTCGTTGTTCTCTTCCTGGCCGTAGAACCGCAGGTTCTCAAGCATCAGGATTTCACCCGGCTTGAGGGCTTGTGCCCGGGCAACGGCTTCATCGCTTATGCAGTCGTCGACAAACTGCACCTGCGTGCCCAGCAGCTGCCCGAGGCGCTGTGCCACGGGCAGCAGGCTCATCTCCTTCACGACCTTTGCCTTGGGCCTGCCCAGATGGGATGCCACAATCACCGCGCCGCCGTTGCCAAGAACATATTTGATGGTGGGAACTGTTTCCGTGATGCGGTTGTCGTCTGTGATGTTCTGTTTATCGTCAAGGGGCACGTTGAAGTCGGCCCGGATAAAAACCCGCTTGCCCCTCACATCAATCCCGTCAATATATTTGATAGACATGGCTGTACCCTCGCACAATAAAAGTAAGGCTAGTCGTGACTGTTTGTGTTACTTTACCGTATTCATGTGCAGTATCAAATCAAGGACCTTGTGTGAATAGCCCATTTCATTGTCATACCAGGACACAACCTTCACGAAGGTATCGCTCAGCGCGATGCCCGCATCGGCATCAAAAATAGAGGTGCGCGAATCACCCACAAAATCAGTGGATACAACGGCATCTTCGGTGTAGCCGAGAATCCCCTTGAGCTCGCCCTCGGAAGCCTTCTTCATGGCGGCCTTGATCTCGCCGTACGTGGCCGGTTTTGCAAGGCGGCAGGTGAGGTCGACGACCGACACATCCGGAGTCGGCACACGAAATGCCATACCGGTCAGCTTGCCGTTGAGCGACGGAATGACCTTACCGACGGCTTTGGCCGCACCGGTGGATGAGGGGATGATATTCTGTGCTGCTCCCCGGCCGCCGCGCCAGTCCTTGGCAGAAGGGGCATCAACGGTCTTCTGCGTAGCGGTAACTGCATGCACCGTGGTCATGAGGCCTTCCAGAATGCCCCAGTTGTCGTTCAAAACCTTGGCAATGGGGGCAAGGCAGTTGGTGGTGCAGGAGGCATTTGACACGATGCTCATGTCGGCCTTGTAGGCCGTGTGGTTCACGCCCATCACGAACATGGGTGTATCGTCCTTTGACGGAGCCGACAGGACAACCCGCTTTGCCCCGGCCTTGATATGGGCCTCTGCTTTTGCCTTATCAAGAAAAAGCCCCGTGGACTCGACAACATACTCCGCGCCGACCTCGTTCCACTTGAGATTTGCCGGATCTTTTTCCGCGGTAACGCGAATTGTTTTCCCGTTGACCACAAGATGGCCGTCCTTGACCTCAACGGTGCCGCTGAATCTGCCGTGTGTTGAATCGTATTTCAGCATATAGGCCATGTAGTCCACAGCAATGAGGTCGTTGATGCCGACGATTTCGATTTCCGGTCTGCTGCAGGCAGCACGAAACACAAGACGTCCGATTCTTCCAAAGCCATTAATCCCAATTTTTACTGCCATAACTCGTCCTCCAATGAAGTTTCTCAAACACCCTGCTCATTGCTACCCGTGTGAAAAGCACTTCCCCCTTGCTTTTCTTAGCTCTCTTTTATACAACTAAAACTCTCGCTCACTTTAAAGCTTACATTAAACACAAACACAGGGCTTTTTCAATGAAAAAAACCGACCGGCTGTTTATCGACATGATCGATATTATCCGCAGGCTGCGCAGCCCCGGAGGCTGCCCCTGGGACCAGAAGCAGACCCCGCAGGATGTGAAGGCCTATCTGATCGAGGAGCTCTATGAACTGCTGGAAGGAATTGATGCCGGGGATCCCGCGCTTTTACAGGAAGAGGTTGGCGACATACTGTTCATGATAGCGTTTTTGGTCAACCTCTATGAAGAAAAGAACGTTTTTACCATGGCCGATGCCCTTGCGCAGGTGACGGCCAAGATGGTGCACCGGCATCCCCATGTCTTTGGAGACACGCAGGTTGATTCTGCCGATGACGTGAAGGCAAACTGGCAGGTGCTCAAAGAAAAAGAGGGAAAAAAGCCAAAATCATCGCACCTGGACGGCATTCCCGGCAATCTGCCCAGCCTTTCACGAAGCTGGTTTCTGACGGCAAAGGCGGCTGAAGTCGGGTTTGACTGGGCAGGGCCCCGCGACGTGCTGCGCAAGGTGCGTGAGGAAATCGATGAGCTTGAGGCGGAGATTCAGCGGGGCGACACGGCCAAAGCTGCCGCCGAAACAGGCGATCTGCTCTTCAGCATCGCCAACCTTGCCCGGCACCTGGGCATAGAGCCTGAGCAGGCCCTGCGCGCAGCCAACGACAAATTCACGAGCCGCTTCGCCCATATCGAACAGGCTCTGCAGCGGCAGGGTAAAAAGCTGAAAGAATCAACGCTTGAGGAAATGGACAGCCTGTGGGATGAGGCTAAACAAAACAATGTGACGTGAAGTGGTCAGGGGTGCTGCCGGCCGGCCACGGGCGCCAAAGACACTCCGGCCCCAGCGGCAGGCACAGCCCTGCACGGTCTCTTGAAGCAGGCCGCGGCCTACTTGGTCACTGGTGCGGTCTGCGTTTCGGCCGCTTTTTTTTCGTTGCGAATCCGTTTGCGTTCAAGCCGGTTCTGGCGCATCTTTTCAATAACCTTCTTGAACTCCTCCCGCTGTTGCTTTGGAGTAACCGTGCCCTGCTCCTGTGTGAGCAGCAGCTTTTTTTCGTCTTCGGTAAGGATGTTCCACTGGGAAAAAAGCTTCTCCTTCTGATCGGCGGTCAGCCGCAGCCATATATCATAATTTTCAAAAAATTGCGTCTGATCCTCCGGCCTCATTTTTATAAGCATATCGTAGCGGCTGGTAAGCAGATTCCGCTGCTCGGGGCTCATCATATTCCACTTTTTATACCGCTCGCGAACCACCTTGCGCTCCAGGGGGTCCATTCTCATGAAGCGATTGTAGTTTTCCATGATTTTGCGCTGCTGTTCATCAGGGAAGAGCTTGAATTTTTTATAATTTTCAAGCACCCGCTCCCGGTCATCCTGGCTCATCTGCTTCCAGGTATTGAGCGATGAGCGCAGCTGGTCACGCTCCTGCGCCGAAAGCCCGTTCCATTCAGACAGCCTGTCTTCGGGCACAGAGTCCTGCGCACAAACCGCGCGCACGGCAACACCCGTGCCGCAGAACAGAAGCGCCACCATCACCACTGCCAGCAAATAATAATATATGCGCACCATAACGTCGTCCTACTCGTTTGCCGTTAAGACATCAAGGTTTTTGAGCAGCTCCACGTCTGCATTATCGAACAGCTCAAGGTTTTTGAGCATCTCCATATGCTCGATAACCTCTCTGTCCTCTGCGGAAATCTGCTCGATCTTTTTTTCTTCCTTCTTTTTCTGCTCGGCATCCTGCGACCGCGCAACACCGCCCTGGTCAGCTGTCAGCAGAAGCGCTGCAGCGCAGAGCGTCATAAAGAATGCCGTGTCCCGTTTCACCCCTGCCCGTCCTGATCCAACTCATCAAGCATTTGTATGAGCTCAAAATTTTCAAGAGCTTCGCTGTTTTGAATAACCTCAAGATTTGCATACAGATCAAGATCTGCCGCGGCCATAACTTCCTGCTGCGACAGGGCGGCATGGGGTGGACGCATGAGGTACAGCGACACCACAAAAACGCCCAGGGCAATACCGGCCGATACAGCAAGCCCCGCGGGGCGGATGAGAAAAGACCGCATCACCGACAGCAGCCTGCCGGCCTGAGATTCCTGCTCCAGGCGAGCCCCGGCAAGCTTTGTCCAAAACATGCGGTCAAAATCCGCCGACGGCACTATAACGGGGGGCGGCGGCAGCGCGTTTACCCGGCGAAGCTCTGCCACCACCGCGGTGCATGAGCCGCAGGATTGCACATGGCGCTCAACCAGCGCGGCCCTGTCAGAGGGCAGTTCGCCGTCGACATAGGCAACCAGATCGCCCGAATGTTTCATGCATGAAAGCTTCATATCATTTCACCCTGCCCGCTTTTTTCAATATATCCCGCAGCGCCAGCTTCGAGCGGTGAACAATCGACTTCACCGCCGCTTCCGAACACCCCAGACGCTTCCCGATCTCGCGATAGGACAGCTGCTCATAAACGCTCAAAATCAGGGCAATGCGCTGTTTTTTGGGAAGTTTTTCAAGAGCATGCTGAACCTGCCGCTGCTGCTCGGCAGCAGCCATCTGCTCGTCTGTCTTTACCCGCGTTCGCTCATCCACTGGGTCATACTGAATGGAGCTATCATGCTCATCAGGACCCTTAAATTCGACTTCATACTTATATCGGCCGGTGCGCAGTTCATTGAGACAGATATTTGTCGCAATCCGGTATATCCAGGTCGAAAACATTGCCTCGGGCCGATACGTTTGTGAGCTTTTATACACCCGGAGAAACACCTCCTGTGTCAGCTCCTCAGCGATACGCCTGTCCTGACAATAACGGTATATAAAATTGAGAAGCGGCCCCCGGTACTCTTCAAACAGTGTTCTAAAGGCCCCCTCTTCACCCCCTTGAAACCGGAGCATCAACTGCACATAGGGGTCATCATGCTGCTGTTTTTCTGTATTTTCTAACACGGCACCCGCTGAAAAGTTGTAATAATTTCACACATCACATCACCCGGCCAAGAGAATATATAAATAATTATACAAAAAATAACGGCTAATTGCCAAATAAATAACTAAAGCCGAAAAGAACCTCTGTTGAGATATCCGTCCGGTACTGCGTGAGACGCTTGAAATAGTTGCCCGGTTTGAAAATGTTTGCTTCCGTAAAAAGCTGAAGCCTGTCATTTATACTATAATAGGCCATACAGTCGGTTTCCCAGCCGTAGACACGGCCCTTGCCCGCAGGTCCGCGCTGAGTAAGAAGATAGGCCCCTATTAGTTTCACCTGAAGACGCCGGTTGAGGCGAATATCAAAGCTCACGCCGGGGGTTGCCACGCCGGCAATCTGCATGCCGCCGATGCCCACCTTATCGGATGAAAATTCGCTGTCAATGCCGCCGTTGAAAAAAATATTGGTCTTGTCGATATAGGGGTTGATGCCATAAAATGCCGTAAGCTTGCCACGCTGCGGACTGCCATCGCCGCTGGCCATGAAAAAAAAGGCCGTCAGCGTGCAGCGTTTGGTAAGAATATAGTCAAAATTAAAGTCAAGCAGATAGCCTTCCGTGCGCAGGCGGCGTGAAGGCAACAACAGGGACGAGCTGCGCAGGTGCGCCGAGCCGGTTTCATAAAGAGCTGTTGCCCGCATGAGCACAGGCCCTAGAAACTTGCGCAGCGACAGGCCGAACCACTGTGTCTCGCCCCGGCTGCTGTAGGTGCTGCTGTATGCAAGGGCATTATAAATGCGGGCCATGCCATTGTCGCGGTCGCGGTAATAGCCGTAGATGAAACTGCTGCACTCAAGCAGCGAAAAGCAGTACCGCAGCTCGGCATTGACATAGGGGCAATCCTGATCAACGCGGGTGACTAGCATGTCGAGCTTCAGCGGCAGGTCAAAGCCCCGTTCCAGATCGAACTTGAACCGCACCGTAGGCGACTCGTCATCGTAGATAAATCCTCCGGCAGTACTCAAAGACTGCTGCCCGATCGACAGCGTGCTCCACCGGGCTCCCGGAATGACCGCTTTGAGATAGGCGTTGCGCAAATCAATATCCCGATCAATATCGCGATCAGCCATTTCATAGGTAAACTGCCCCTCGGCCTCCAGCACAGCCTGCATGGAGGATCCGATCGGGATCGTGGCCGCCGGGGCGACATACAGCACATGCAGGTTGCGGTCCTGCTCGAAAGAACGCCTGCCGCTGTCATAAAAATCGTTCATCAGATGAAAACGATCGTTAATAAACAGCGAATAGCTTATCTTGTCGGAGGAAAACATCTGGGCAAACCCCTGCCGGGGTATGACGCAGAAGAAGGCTGCAAGTATTAAAATAAGGCGCTGTGTGTTCTTCATGGATTTACAGCAACAACCGCGTGAGCACGTCTTCGGTCTTGTAGCCGCGCTCACGGGCAATAATGTCAAGGTGCAGGGTTGCGGGATGTTCCACTTCGGGAACAAGGCCATCGGAAAATTCACGAAAATCTGCTGTTTTTATATAGCGCTTACAGGCGCGGCAGAGCATGACCCGGTACTCGGGCTCGCCATCGGGTGTGAAATATTCAAGTTTCCCGTGCTCGTCAATGCCGCAAAACGGGCACTGCAGCCGCGGAAACTGCCACGCGGCGCCGCAGTCCTGACAGAAAAGACGGCGCCGGTTCTCCTGGCCGACGATTTCGGCAAAACAGGGGACTCCGCCGCAGACCGGGCAGCAGCCCTCATGCCACTGTTCTTCTCCCACCTTCGGGCTCAGCCGTTCGGCATACCGTTCAAGCCACGGCCGCATGCATTCCTTAAGCAGAAACAGCATCAAATCGCCTTCATGGCCGAACGCGGCAAGCGCTTTGACGATATCATCAGGAGGCAAAATTTTCAGCAGCTCCCCTGCTGCATCAGAGCGTAGCCGTATGGCTGCTGCCCCGCCCGGATTGCGCTGTGCCACGAGCGCCAGCAGCGTATTAAAATAGTTCGAAAGCACCTCTGCATCATAAAGGAAATGCCGCTTTTCAAGCAGTGGAAACCCCTCCTGCAGCCGCAGCGAAATGCCGTGGCCCTCGGGATACGGGTCGGCAACTGCCAGGTTCTGCAGCACGGCGTCGCGGGCGATAAAAACCTGTTCAAAAAAA
>CAYNVA010000189.1:0-6633 GCA_964400575.1 uncultured Thermodesulfobacteriota bacterium
CTGCGCAGCAAGTATTCGCAGGTCATTCATCTGGATGACCTTGGGGCTGATTTCCCTGATCTGCCCGTTATCGCTGCCCACTGCGGCGGACTCTTCGGCTATCAGCAGATGATCTCGGTGATGACCACCAAGCTGAATATCCTGGTTGATATTTCAGCATGGCAGCTGCTGGCAATAAAGAACTACCCTTATTTTTGCAGGGCGCTGCGCGATGTGATGGATTTTGGCGGCTGCGAGCGGATACTGTTCGGCTCAGACAGCCCGTCGTTTCGCTCCTTCATGTCTAACCCCGACTGGGTGCAGACGATTAAAGATTTGCCCCGGAATGCTCCTGATGGGATATCGTTCAAAGAAGAAGAAATTGCAGCTGTGCTGGGAGGCAATGCGCAGCGGGTGCTGAAACTGTAAAAAGGGTCCCGGAGGCCCATGGTAACAAAAATCGAGCAATGTTGATTGAAGGGAAGGGGTCTTCATATGCCCTATCAACATATCATAGATTTTCATCATGCCCACAAAACATCTGATTTATTTTAAACATATTGATTTTGCAACTACAAAACAATATACTGTCTTTACAGCAACTTAACAATTTCAGGAGAATTTTATGCCAACGACAATGGCGAAGGACCAGGCTCATCAGTTGGTAGATAGGATGCCCGATAGTTCCACCTGGGACGATTTGATCTACGAGATTTATGTCCGTGAGGTGATTGAAGAAGGCCTTGCTGACAGTATTGCTGGAAGAGTAACAGGGGTTGCAGAGCTGCGTAAAAAATATGGACTGCCTGAATGAAAGTTTACTGAACAAATACCGCTCAACGACATCTTGATGCGATTCATACTTATATCGATCAAAATTCCCCTTAATACGCAAAACGCATGGTAGACCGCTTAACAGGCCGATCTCAACAGATCAGTTCACACCCTCTATCAGGCCGGATTGTCCCCGAATATGAAATGAGCCAAATAAGGGAAGTCATCGAAGGACCTTACAGAATTATCTATTATATCAAGCCGGACCAAATAGATGTCCTTGCTGTTATTCATGGTGCAATGAATATTTTTAAGGATAAGGACAAAAAATAATGCGCAACTCTCTTGCCAGTTCAACTACAGGCTCTTTGCCTTCCGCCAACAACCGCACCGCTTCATCTTTAAGCTCTCGGATATAAGAGTTCCTCGTTTTATTGGACAGTTATTGAGACTCTATTGTATACTTTTTGAAGTATCCGCCAAACCGGGTGGCTACATAAAAGAGATGGAGGCGTTTTTTTGGATTTAATACTCAGCAATCTGCGGATACCTGTTGAAAAAGACGGAATGGCTGCATATCTAAAGGCCGCTTCGCACAAGCTGAACATCAGCCAAAACAGTATTGAATTTGGTAAGATGCTGAACAAGTCACTTGATGCGAGCGATAAAGAACAATTCTACTACGAAATCTCAATAGTGGTGCATACTCCTGACAGCTTCGACAACAGGGAAAACCTCCCTGAATACACTGAAATAAAAGCGGCAGACAGAAAATCAAAAAACAGAAGCTGTACGCAGCAGCCTGTAATAATAGGCTTCGGTCCTGCCGGCATGTTTGCTGCTCTTGAGCTTATTGATCGCGGGATAAAGCCCCTCATATTTGAAAGAGGTAAAAAAATAGAGGAGCGCTCAGTTGATGTTCAAAGATTTTTGAAAGAACGGACGCTTGACCCTGAATCAAATATCCAGTTCGGGGAAGGCGGGGCCGGTTCATACTCGGATGGCAAGCTGTTTTCCCGTGTCAATAATTCCTGCTATGCAAACAGGGTGCTTGATACTTTTATTAAATTCGGTGCGCCTGAAGAAATAGGCTATATCCGCAAGCCCCATGTGGGCACCGACGTTCTGTGCAGGATAGTGGGCAATATACGGAGCCATATCCTTGAGCGGGGCGGCCAGATACAGTACAGCTCAAAAATGACGGATATGCTTATAACAGACGGGAAAGTCCGGGGTGTCGCAATAAATAGAGAGAAGGAATATCCTGCTTCACGTATCTATCTTGGGATTGGAAACTCCAGCCGTGATACATTTGAGATGCTGCACAAAAAAGGTATTGCCCTTGAGCAGAAGCCGCTTTCGGTCGGTGTGCGGGTAGAGCATCCTGTTGAAACGATTAACCTTTTGCGGTACGGCAATAAATACAGGGGCTTTCCCGGCATAGGGGCTGCTGCGTATTCCTTCACCTACACCAATCGAAAAACAGGACGGGGGGTATATTCATTCTGCATGTGCCCCGGGGGCGAGGTGATCAATGCTTCATCTGAAAATGGTTTACTGGTTGTAAACGGTATGAGCTATTCGAGCAGGTCATCGGCATTCTCAAATGCAGCCATAGTTGTAACCTGTCATACCGGTGATTATACATCGGCCAGCCCGCTGGCCGGCTTTGAGTTCCAAAAGGATATAGAGCGGAAGACTTTTACTGCGGCAGGAGGAAGCTGGAAAGCGCCTGCGCAGAATCTGGTGGATTTTTTAAGCGGGAGGGTCTCTGAGGATTTAAATTCAAACTCCTATAAGATGGGGGCCGTGGCTGTTAACATGCATGAAATTTTACCCGCATTTGCATACGAGGCTCTGGTAACGGCATTTACTGCATGGAAAGAGCAGTACCCATTATTTGTTTCAGATGACGGGATAGTAATAGGCGCGGAGACAAGAACCTCATGTCCGGTACGGATTAAGCGCGGCGAAAAATATGAATCCGTGGCTGTAAAAAATCTGTACCCCATAGGCGAAGGGTCAGGCTATACCGGCGGCATAACCAGCTCTGCCATTGATGCTATAAAGGCTGTGGAGGCAAGTCTCGGCAACTAGCGGCAGACTCACGCAATGGGTCTTCATATGTCATATCAAATATACTATTTTCTTCTTGCAGCAGGCAGGGTGCGCACAGCGCACCAATAACGGCGGACAACGCCAAAATTTGCGGTGCGCACAGCGCACCCTGCGCGTACTTTTTGTACCGCATAAAGCAGGCAAGGTTAGGCAAAGTGGAACGTGCCCGACAAGAAGAATGAAAGTTCTGTTCTTGCGCTTTCCTCTATTGGATTATGCAAGAACACCACCTCCCTGTTACTGCTGAGGCTGGTTGCCCTGTTACGAGGAAACTGCTTCCTGAAACACCCTTCTGAATTCAAGGGGCTTTGAGATACGGCGGAATGATTCCCGCGTGCCGCCCGTGCCGATTATGGTAATTGTTCCATAATCAAGAAGCCGGCCGATAATCGACTGGTCGACATTGACCGTTTCAACTCGCGACAGGTTCATTTCAAGCGTTCTGCGCCAGACAAGGCCGATTTTCACCACTACCCGCTTATTGGTAATCACAAACTCGCTGGTCGCCCTGTCGATCAACGGCAGGATGAAAAGAGACAGGAATGCCCGGATGGAAAAAAAGATTATCCCATGAAGCCTGGCTTCATACAGAACCTGCTCACCGCTTATCAGATTATCGTTTACATAGCTTCCCATAGCGCACCATGTTAAACATTACGGTTCTACAACAATATCTGCGGGGGGGGTATTTATGTTTAAGATCCTTTAAAAAAGTAGCCGGAATTCTGAGTTTTGGATTTTGGGTTTTGGGTTTCGGATTCTAACTTCTTTCTTCTGGTTTCCGACTTAACAATATGGATGATTCGATGTTTAGATGATCAGACGATTAGCAAAACCCTCTAACCCCCCAACCTTCTGACCTCCGACTTCCGACCTTTATGCCCACTGAACTTTGCCCGGCTCCGCATATTTCACCTTTCAAGCGAAACGCCGTACAGGCCGTAGAGCAGCAGAATGATATCCAGGAACCACACCATTTCAATGGCGGCAATCATCCAGTGAAAAACGCTTGTGCGCCCCCGCTTCCAGAAAAGAAGGGCGAGCAGATAGGCCGGCCAGGCCGTTGCCATGCCGAAGGTGACGGCAAAAGAAATGTAGCTGTTGGCGCCTGCCGCGCTCACGGCGGAATAGGCGCTGCCGGCCAGGGGCAGCATGCGCGCCACCATATCCGCCAGCACGCCGCATGACATTATCGCCACGGCCCGCAGCGAACCGTTTTCGCGAAACGACAGCGCCGACCCCAGCAGAAACAAGCCGAAGGCCATAAAATAAATTATCTCAACGGCAAAAGAAGGCATACGCGATTATCCGGTAGCAGTAGTGACTGCGGCATACCTGCCGCGTGCCGGGACAGGGCTTTACATGTCTCCGGAAATATACTTTTTAAGCTGCTGAATGGTGAACTCCTGCGCTGAAATAGTCTGCTTCACCACATCCCCGATGCTTATAAGGCCGACAACCCTGCCGTTTTCCAGCACCGGCACATGACGCACATGCTTGTCGGTCATAATAGCCATGCAATCATCAACCGTATCCGAGGGCGACACATAAAAAACCTCCCGCGACATCAGCTCGCCGACTGTTGTGTCTTTTGATGATTTTGCTTTCAGTATAACCTTGCGTGCATAATCACGCTCGGTAAAGATGCCTGAGAGTTTGCCCTCATCCATCACCAGAACCGCTCCGATATTCTTATCGGCAAATAATTTGAGCGCATCATACACCGTGCCGCTTGACTTAACCGACCAGACGGTGCTCCCCTTTTCCTCCAGGACATGCTTGATGGTAATCTGCATAACTGTAATCCCCCTTGTGTGTGATAACGGTTTGCGGTTATCGGCCCCCTGCGCACCATGATACTCACCCCGCGTATCGAAATGCCGCGCAAACTCTCCGCCGGTTACGTATATTCAAGTATAAAAAAGCCCCTTTTGCAAGGAGCTTTTTTATACTGTTACCAATTCCGGCTGATACAGCACAAATAATCAGTCGTCGAAATTGCCTTCAGGGCCCTTGCTGCCGTGCAGGGTCTTGGCCTTGGCCGCTATTTTTTCATTGGTCCACTCAGCCGGATCTTCGATGCGTCCCGACTTGGAGCCAAGATCATAGGAGTTTGTCTTCAATATGGCGTCAATGGCAAAATCAGCAGTGTCCCTGCCGTTGAACACGTTGACCATCATGCCGTAGGCGAAGTCCTCAACAGCCTTTGCCATGCGCTCGCGGATCTCCCGGGGCTGGCTCACGAGGCGGTTTTCAAACGGAAGGTTCAGCTTCTTGTAATCGCCGCTCTTCCACTCCTTGCCCTTTGCATAGTCGACCATAGCCGCCCACATTTCCTCGGTCACGCCGGCGCCCGCCATTTTCTTAAACTGCTTGTCTGCATCAAGGATGGCATTGCCGTAGTCATTGACCTCAAGGCCCCAGGAAATCATCTGCAGCGCTGTGGCCACATTGGCCTTGGTTGTATGGGTCTGCGCGACAATGGCCCGAAGGCGGTCGGAATTGTTGCCCGACGTGCCGTGCTGCGCGCCCGACATTTTATACGGCTCCAGGGCCTTGTGAATTTGAGCGGTCAGCTCAACCTGTATGCCTGCGTCGCTTGCTTCGATGCCGTGGGTGGTGCCGTTGTTCAGGGCGATCCAGTCGGGGAAAATGCCGCGGGCATTGAGGCCCTGTATTAAAAACAGCGCCTCTTCTCTGGTGGAGAGGCCCTCCTTGCCCTTGATCTCGCCCACTTCGGTTTCAAGCCCGGCCCAGGCCGGGATGAAGGGATTGAGCTCGATATTGGCCAGCAGGTTTTGATCATCGGGCATGTGGGAGGCATCTATTGCGATGGAGGTCATGCCCGCGTCGAACATGGAGGGGATCTCCACCTTGGCGGCCTTGATGTCCTTGTCGTTCTTGATGCCGTAATGGTCGGCATGGATGGCAACAGGGATCGTAATGCCGAGCTCATTGCAGATGGCGTCCACATAGTTTGCCATGTTCCAGTAGTTCACCGCGCAGTAGGCGCCTGTGCCGCCTTCGCTTTTAGCGATCTCGATGAGCACGGGGGAATTGGCGCGCTGGGCAGCCATCAGCGCCCCGCGGATGACAAAACTGTTGCGGCCGTTTGCGGCCATGGCAATTGCCTTGCCCTTGGCGATCATGGCCCGGTCGATCACCTTGCCGCTCACGATCAGCGCCTTTGAGTTAGGGAAAAGCTTCACAATATTGGGCGGTCTGCCGACTTCAACCGCCTTGAGAAAATCCTTTGAATAGGTTGCCATAACACATCCTCCTGATAAGTTGTATGGTTGAATATCGGTATCGGCCGGGGCCGATATTTTGCGGCTACTCGGTCTTTATGTTTGATTTTGTATCTACCCCACCCGACCTCCCCTGTCCAGGGAAGGAGTTTTTTGCCCCTCCTGGTCAGGAGGGGTTGGGGGAGGTTGTTGAACTCATAAATTCAAATGTGAAGGCCTGCTATGTATTCATCTTCATCCGTTGCGTGCAGAATTTTGTACAGGGCCGCAACCAGGCCGTCAAGCCCCTGGTGCGCGGCTGCCGAAATCGGGAAAACACGGGCTGCAAGCTCAGGGCCAGCCTCCTGCAGAAAACGGTCAAGAGACTGCCTGCCGGCATCAATGTCGATCTTGTTTGCCGCGATCAGGAACTTCTTTTCATCAAGACCCTGGCCGAAATCCTTTACTTCCTGCTGCAGCACGACAAGAGCCTTCTCCGGCGGCATGTCGGCAAATTGCGATATATCAAGCACGT
>CAYNVA010000190.1:0-7513 GCA_964400575.1 uncultured Thermodesulfobacteriota bacterium
CGCAATGTGGGCGAAATAAAGAATGCCGATGCCGTGGGAGAGGCGGGCTCGCTTGCCTGCGGCGACCAGCTGAAACTCATGCTGAAAGTGGACGACACGGGCATTATCACCGATGCCAAGTTCCAGACCTTCGGCTGCGGCAGCGCCATAGCCTCAGCCTCGGCCCTCACTGAAATGATTATCGGTAAAACCATGGACGATGTGGCAAAAATAACCAATAAGGACATCGTGGACTACCTGGGCGGCCTGCCGGTTGAAAAGATGCACTGCTCGGTGATGGGGCATGAGGCTCTGGAAGCGGCCGTGAGCAATTACTATGGCGAAAGCCCCGAAACGCTTGAGGCCAAGAAGAAGCATGTTGTGTGCGAGTGCTTCGGCGTGACCGACGACGAGATTATCCGGGTGGTGAGCGACAACAAGCTGCGGACCGTCGAGGATGTGACCCACTATACCAAGGCGGGCGGTGGCTGCATGTCATGCCACGACAAGATCAGTGCGATCATCGCCCGGGTGGCTGGCGAGTCTGAAAAAGCCGCCCCGCCAAAACCGGAAGCAAAAAAGCTCACGAACCTCCAGAAGGTGAAGCTCATCGAGGAAACCTTTGAAAAAGAAATCCGGCCCATGCTGCGCGCCGACGGCGGCGACATCGAGCTGATCGACATTGAGGGCAGCCGCGTGACCGTGTCGCTGCGGGGCATGTGCTCCTCCTGCACAAGCGCGAGCTTCACGCTTAAAAAATATATCGAGCCCAAGCTGCGCGAATTTGTCAGCGATGATATTACCGTGGAGGAGGTGAAGCCGTGAGCCAGAACGTGGTCTATACCGACAACAATGCCACAACCATGGTCGCCCCTGAAGTCGTGGAGGCCATGCTGCCGTTTTTTTCACAGCTCTACGGCAATGCTTCAAGCATGCATTTTTTCGGAGGGCAGATAAAAAGGCATGTTGATGAGGCCCGGGCGAAAGTGGCCGCGCTCATCAACGCCGACCCTGCTGAAATCATTTTTACCTCCTGCGGCACCGAAAGCGATAATGCCGCCATTCGCGGCATCCTGGCTGCGCAGCCTGAAAAACGCCATATCATCACATCGCGCGTCGAGCATCCTGCGGTGAAAAACGTCTTTCAGCATCTGGGAAAAAACGGCTACCGCGTGAGCGAAATATCGGTTGACCGGCTCGGGCGCATCGACCTGGACGAACTGCGCGAAAAGCTTGACCATGAAACAGCGCTGGTGAGCATCATGTGGGCCAATAACGAGACCGGCGTCATATTCCCCATCCAGGAAATAGCCGAGCTGGTTAAAGGCAGGGGGGCGGCCTTCCACACCGACGCGGTACAGGCAGCGGGCAAGGTTAAAATCGATCTGCAGAAGACGCCTGTCGACCTGCTCTCCATCTCCGGCCACAAGCTGCATGCGCCCAAGGGCATCGGCGTTCTGTACCTCCGGAAGGGCGTGCACTGCGTTCCTTTCATGATGGGCGGGCATCAGGAAAGCGGCCGCCGCGCAGGAACTGAAAACGTGCCATATATTGTCGGCCTTGGCCGGGCCTGCGAGCTTGCCCATCAGTTTATGAGCGTTGAACAGCGGGAGGTGGCGCGGTTGCGCGACCTGCTGGAGCGGGAGCTCACGGAAAAAGCCATCGACGCTTCGGTCAATGGCGATACCGAGCACCGGCTGCCCAATACGACCAATATCAGCTTCAAATACATTGAAGGCGAATCGATACTGATGCTGCTGAGCGAGGTGGGCATAGCGGCATCTTCCGGATCTGCCTGCACCTCCGGCTCTCTTGAGCCGTCCCATGTGCTGCGGGCCATGGGCATACCCTTCACCCGCGTACACGGGTCGGTCCGCTTCAGCCTGAGCCGCTATAACACCCAGGAGGATATGCACTGCATCGTTCAGCACATGCTGCGGATCGAGAAGCGCCTGCGGGATATCTCGCCTTTCGGCAGGGATGAAATCAATGCACACTAAGCTGCCAGACATCATTGAAGGGATTCTGGAAAGCTACAGGACCCACAGCGGCATCAATCACATGGAGGGCTCGCTGCTGCCCTCGCGCGGGGCGGTTGAGGAGATCGCTGTCACCATGCTCAACGTGCTGTTTCCCGGCTACTATGAAAAGCAGGAGCTGCGCTTAAACGATGTGAGCCTTTTTGTCTGGGAGCGCGTCGTTACCATCTACCACGGCCTTTCAAACGAGATCGCCAAAAGCCTTCGCTCAGCGAACGGTCAGCCGGAAAGGACGGATAAGGAAATATCCCTGCTGGCCGTTGACAAGACCGTGCAGCTGCTGTCGCGCCTGCCCCATGTGCGGGAAAAGCTGACCGGTGATCTGCGAGCGGCCTATGAAGGTGACCCGGCTGCAAAAACCTTCGGCGAAATCATTTTGAGCTATCCCGGCCTGTTCGCCATTGCCATCTACCGCGTGGCCCATGAGCTCTATCATCTCGATGTTGCCCTCATCCCCCGGATCATGAGCGAATATGCCCACCGCTCCACCGGCATCGACATCCACCCCGGCGCCCATATCGGCGACAACTTTTTCATCGACCACGGCACAGGCGTGGTTATCGGCGAAACAACCGAGATCGGCGACAATGTGCGCCTTTACCAGGGCGTGACACTGGGGGCCCTGACCTTCAGAAAAGACGCCGAAGGCCGCATCATGAAGGGCGGCAAGCGCCACCCGACTATTGAGGATAATGTGGTCATTTACGCCGGCGCCACCATCCTCGGCGGCGATACGGTTGTCGGCAGAAACTCCATTGTCGGCGGCAATGTCTGGCTGCTGGAGTCCGTGCCCCCCAACACCACCGTCACCCACCAGCCCCCGAAGCTCTTCTTTAAAGAGAAAGAGCCCTCGACGCAGGATGATATGTATATGTATTATATTTAAGTGCTGTTGGATTGGTTATATTGGTTGGGTTAGTTTGAGTAGTTTGATTGGTTTGAGTAGTTCTATTTGTTTGATTGGTTCTCCCGCAGGGGGGGGGAGAAGAAATTTTAGAGTATTTTTCAGAACAGTATGACCATTACCTGTGTTGTGCGATGGATACATAAACGGGTCATTCCGGCTTGTCCGGAATCATTCCCCCGTACAGGAGAAGGGATTCCGGGCAAGCCGGAATGACATGAAATGAGGTTATGCGGCTATATATCTTCAAACGTGCTTTTTTTTGCGGCTACATAAAAATGTTGAATGCACCAGCATAAAAAAACAAGCCTGTCACGGCAACCCATGACAGGCTTGTTTTTTTATGACAACGGCAAACGGAGCCGGCCGGCGCCGGCCCGGCATTTTTATTTCATCCCATGCACCTTCTCATAGGGCCACATCATAACGCCGCCGTCCATGACGCGCACACGCGAAAATCCCGCAGCTTTCAAAATGAGCGCGGCCTCATAGCCGCGGATTGACAGGCGGCAAAACGTGACAATGTCCCTGTCTTTCGGGATTTCCGACAGGCGGGAGCGCAGCGCGCCCGACGGAATGAGCACGGAACCCGGCAGCCGTGCTTCCTCATACTCCTGGGGCGTGCTCACGTCCAGCAGCACGAAATCCTCCCGGTTCTGCATCTTGCGATGCACGTCCATGGGACTGATGCTCTCAAAAACGCCCGCAAGCTTGTTTTTGGCTATATTGACGCCGGTGATAAGATTGTCCATGGCCAGAGAATATGGCGGGGCATAGCAAAGGTCGAGATTTGAAATTTGATCAACCGTCATGCCGGCGGTAATGGCGGCCATGGCCACATCGATGCGCTTGTCGCCGTGCCCCGGTCCTGCAGCCTGCACGCCCAGAAGCCGGCGCGACGATGCGTCGACGATCAGTTTCAGCATCAGGGCTTTGGCATCGGGCATGAAATGCTCGCGGTCGGGCGCGCCGGTGAGCACGGTCACCACATCAAAGCCCGCGTCTCGGGCATCGGCCTCGGTCAGCCCCGTGCGCGCCACGCAGTACTCAAACACCTTGCAGACCACGGTGCCCAGCACGCCGGGGAAACTGTCATTGCCGCCGCAGATATTGACGGCCGCAATGCGGCCCTGCTTATTGGCAGTTGAGCCCATGGGCACGTATATGGGAAGGCCCGTAATGATATCGATATTCTCCACGCAGTCGCCTGCGGCATAGATGTCGGGATCGGAGGTGAGCATGCGGTCGTCGACCTTGATGGCCTGCGTGATGCCGATTTCGATGCCGGCGCGGCGGGCCAGCTCAACCTGGGGGCGCACGCCCACGCCCAGAATCACCATGTCGGCCGGCAGCATCCCTTTGTCCGTCACCACGCCCTCCACGAATTCGGAGCCTGCAAACGACATGACGCGCGTATCGGTCATGACGCGAACGCCGTTTGCCTCCATGTGCAGCTCCAGCAGCTGCGCCATTTCCCAGTCAAGGGTGCGCATGATCTGGTTGAGCGCTTCCACGATGGTAACGCGGCAGCCCCGGGCCACGAGCGCTTCGGTCATTTCAACGCCGATGAGACCGCCGCCGACGATGACCACATCGCGCGCCTTGCGGCTGGCAAGATGGGTGCGCACGCCTTCGGCATCGCGCACGCCGTGCAGGGTATAAATATTATTCAGGTGCGCACCGGGCAGGGGCGGTATGATGGGCGTGGCGCCGGTGGCAAGCACGAGCTTGTCGTACTGTATCCAGCTTTCCCTGGATGAAGTAAGATTTTTTATGCGCACGCGCCTGGCCGCACGGTCGATTTCAAAAGCCTCGGTGCGGTTCAAAACATTGACGTTTTTGAGGTTCTGAAAAAAAACCGGGTCGCGCACGCACCCGAGGGGCGTGCTCATGAGCTCCTTCTGATCCTTCACAATGCCCGAAACATAGTAGGGAAGGCCGCAGCCCGCGTAGGAGAGAAACTCGCCCCGCTCGATGATGGTGACGGCGGTTTCGGGCTGGAGGCGAATGACCTTTGATGCAACCTTGGGCCCTGCGGCAACGCCGCCGATAATCACGACCTTCATGCGGTCCTGGTCGGGCTGCTGCGACTCACGGGGAATCTGGTCGTCTGCCACGCGGGGCAGCACCAGGGAAAACTCCGCCCCGCCGAGATCCGACTTGTGCACCCGGATGCGGCCGCCGGCGGCATCAACCAGCGCCTTGACAAATGCAAGCCCGAGCCCCACGCCCGGCAGGGTCGTGTTCTGCGCGCTGGCCGAGCGGTAAAAGGGCTCAAATATTTTTCCGCGCTGATCCTCGGGCACGCCAAGGCCCGAATCAGCCACAGAGATGCAAATCAAATCGCGCTCAGCCGAAGCAAAGACCGCGAGATGGATTTTACCATTGTCGGGAGTATATTTCAGGGCATTGTTCAGCAGGGCGTTGAGCACTTCGGCAAACCCGGATTCGGCAATGCGTATATAGGCAGGCTCCACAGAGATAGCAACGCTCAGGGATATGTTGCGGCTTCGGGCATCCTCGGTTGCCTGCTGCTGTACGCGGCGCACGACGGCAACGGATTCGCACACGGCATTGCCGTCGCCGCCGCTTGTTTCGGGCCGCACGATAGCAAGCATCCGGGTCACGGCATCAAGTGCCTCCTCGATGCGCCTGTCTGCCCGTGACACCAGATCTTTCTGTTTTGAATTGAGCTGGCCGGCATACTCGCCCAGGACCGTCTTGAGAAGCGATGCCGCGGCCCCCACAGGCGAGCGAAGCTGGTGTGCCACCAGTGCGGCAAACTGCAGGGGATCTTCATGTCCTTTTTTTTCAGTCATAGCTGCACGCTGATATACTGTAAAAGTTTATCGGCAACGGGCAGAGCATAGGCTAAGGCCGGCCGGGGTGTCAACTGAAATGCCCTGCGGGCCATCAGCCCTGGGCAAGAATGTTGACAAGGGAATTGATCTTCTGCCGCGCATCGTCCAGAAAAACGCGCAAATTGCTGCTGTGGCTGGCAAATATGCCTTTTTTGCCCCCATTGGTGACCACCAGCGGTTCAAAAGAGGTTTCCTCGAGGGAGTCGATAATTTCGGCCATAATGATATCGGCATTTTTGTCTTTCAGGACCTGCGCATAATCAATCCGGAGAGCTTTGAACATGTGATATAAGCCGTAGCCGACGCCGCGGGCAAAATAAAAATTGTCGTCGATTTTCATCCAGGACACCCGTGTATGCTGGGGCTGCAGCTCTGAAGACCCGGAAGCATTATCCTGCAGGGTCAATCGCGTGCGCGAGGCATTCAGCAGGCGCGTATTCACGCCCCCGAGCAGCGAGGCATACTGCTCCAGCAGCTGAATGAGATTGTCGCTGCGCGGATAAAAATATGCGCTGCCGGATGCAAGACGCTGCTGGTAATTTGCCAGGCGGTCGATGCCGTCCTGATATTTGCTTTCAGCGCTGGGGAATATCCATTTGAGGGGATCATTGCTGAAACTGGTGAAGGCTTTGTCGCAATCGGCATCAATGGAGTCTGTGGTGCGCTGGCGCGACAGCCCGTCGCGAAGCACGCGGGTGTTGTAGCGCACCACTTCAAGCACGCCGAGCTGGAAATTCTGCCTGTTATCAAGCAGCCAGGTGGGCGACGGCGGTATATCGTTCGGGAGCCAGCCGCCGCTGCTGGTGAGCTCATTTTCCATCAGGCTTATCGTCGTATCGATGAAAGCCGTGCCCGGCTGAGCCCCGGTCTTTTTTTCAATAGTAAAATAATGGGGCAGCAGCGAAAAATAGAGCATATTGAGCAGATACAGCAGCACAATAGCTATGCCCACACTCAGCGCGATAAACGATTTTTTCTGCAGCATGCTGACGCTTCCTGAAAGGGTTTATTGAGATTTACATATTGATAGTATATATAACAAAAAATAATCTTCAAGGCAAAATACGGGCAACACTGTCTAAAAACCGGCTTTTTATCTTCCTGTTGCCCCCCGGCAGGCTTCTGTGATAGCCTCGTTTCTGCGATTTTTTTGAGGCCGGAATTTTATACATGCAGACCGTAGACAGCGTTATTATCGGCGGCGGCGTTGTAGGGCTTGCCGTTGCCGCAGAACTGGCCCGGCGGTTTCCGGGCCGGTCCCTTGTGCTGCTTGAGCGCAACGTCGCTTGCGGACAGGAAACCTCGAGCCGCTCCAGCGAAGTGCTCCACGCCGGAATCTACTATGCCGGCGGCAGTCTCAAAGCCCGTCTCTGTGTGCAGGGCAAAAACCTGCTCTATGATTTCTGCAGGCGCTGGGATGTGCCCCATCGCCGTATCGGCAAGCTGATTGTCGCCACAAGCCCTGATGAGGCCGCGACCCTTGATGACCTGATGAACTGCGGCAGGCTCAATGGCGTTGACGACCTGGAGTTTCTTGACCGCAGCCAGGTGAAAGTCCTGGATCCCCATGTGGAGGCCATGAGCGCTGTCTGGTCACCCTCGACCGGCATTATCGACTCCCACACCCTCACGGCTCGGCTTGCATGGTGCGCTACGGATAAAGGCGCGACGATTGCCTGCCGCCATGAGGTTATCGGCATCGACAAATGTGCCGATGGGTATGATGTGCG
>CAYNVA010000191.1:0-14958 GCA_964400575.1 uncultured Thermodesulfobacteriota bacterium
GGGAATTGCCTGGTAGGCAGACAGCGCATGGAGGGTATTTTTTTTAAGGCCTATCAGGGGCAGGCCCATTCCCCGTGTCCGGTTGCGCACGGTAATGCCGCGAACGGCATATTGATATGAGGGAACAAATGCCTCAAAATCCTCCAGGTTCCAGGGGAATTGGGGCCGTTTAAGGGCAATGACAATGCCGCCGATTGGAAGCGGGCGCGGGCCTTCCTGCACATCCAGCTTGCGGCCATTGCCGGTTGACAGGGCCCGCCATAAAGAAAAATTGTACAGATCGCAGGCCGTGCGGAACCGATCGTCAAAGGAAGATGGTGGCGGCTCCCGCATGTCCGCCAGTATATAGAGATAGGCGTAGACGGCCGAAAGCAGAAAATAGTCGGGAGCGCTATTCCTGTTGGCTGAAAAAAAACTTTCCTGAAGCTGTGCGCCGTGCTGGTAGGAGATTTCCGCTAGGGCATACAGAATATCCCTGCGGTCATCGCTGAGCGCCTTTTTGTGCAGATCTGCGATAACAGCAGCCGGGTCGCTTTTAAATTTTTGATGCAGGTAAAAACGATCCAGGACGACTCTTGTCTCGTCGCTCAAAACCCCATAGCTCAAGGGGTTGGTGTACATGTCCCGATAGGCAGTTTGGGGGGTGACGTTTCGCACGCCCACGGGGGTTGCGCATCCGGCAAGCAATATGGCGGCTGCGGCAACCAGTACCCCGGCGGTGAGAGCCCTTGTCCCGGTCATCATCGGCTTATGCCTCGCGCATTCGGATTACAGGTTCTGTTTTGCAATGTTTTTTTGCAGCGATACATTGTTGATTAGTGGCTGAACGAAAACCCTGAACCATACATTTGTTGGGTTCGCCCTTATGATTGTAGAGACAGGTTTGAAACCTGTCTCTACTAAAATAGTGCAAATTGCGTAGGTTGGTTTGAGGTACGAAACCCAACGGGTTCTTTCGGCTTAACCCAACCTAAAAAAAATGACTTTTCGTTCAGGCACTAATTATGGATGTATGGAACCCCCCTTACTCCGCCTCTATTTTATAACCGCGCAGCATGTGCCGTTGTGCGTGCTGCAGAAACCGACAGAGGCCGAAATAATATCCTGCGACATCGCAATGTGCAATTCATTTGTTTGGTTCTCCAACAACATCTGTGGATATTTCCAACAGACTTTATTTATGTTTAAAGTTTTTTAGAAAAGAAGCCAGTCCGCCGCGGCGGACTGGCTGCCCGGAGTTGGCTGCATCAATATTTGCTGTCGGCATACTCCAGCCAGCCGCCTGCCTGAACCAGGGCAGCGTCAAACCCCTGCAAGGAAAACGGTATGGTTCCGGATGCGCCGTCGGCCTCAACGCGGATGGCGCCGGCAGCAATATCGATTGCCATTGTTGTCTCTTTGCCAGCATAGGCCTTGAACAGATGCTCAATGGCTGCTGCCGGAAGTTCAAGGGCGAGCATGCCGCAGTTGTACATATTCTGCCGGAAGATGCGGGCAAAGCTCGGGGCAATGACGGCGTTTATGTCGTTCACCTCAAAAGCCCAGGGCGCATGCTCCCGGGATGAGCCGCAGCCGAAATTCTCCCGCGCCACAACGACCCGTTTGCCCGCAATGTCGCGCCGGCGATCAAAACCCTCAAGCTTCAGGTCCTCAAGCAGATTGGGCTTGAGCGCCTCTTTGGTAATCTCGGTCAAATATTTTGCCGGAATTATCTCATCGGTGTTTATATCAGCCCGGTCAAGAAACAAAACTTTTCCGCCAAATGTCTTCATATTACTTACCTCCTTTGTACAGCGCTGAATTGGTAATGCAGCCCGCTACTGCTGTAGCAGCGGCTGTGGCAGGGCTCATGAGATGCACCATGCCCCCCTTGCCCATGCGCCCGTAAAAATTGCGGTTGGTGGTTGAAGCGCACACCTCGCCAGGGGCCAGCACCCCGTTGCTCATGCCAAGGCATGCCCCGCAGGTCGGGTTGGTCACACAGAAACCGGCATCCATGAATATATTAATGAGGCCTTCATCGAGTGCCCGCTGAAAGATCTGCGGTGTGGCAGGTGACACAATGCCCCGAACACGATCATGAATTTTTGCGCCCTTAAGAACAGAGGCGGCAATACGCAAATCCTCTATCCTGCCATTGGTGCATGAGCCGATATAGACCTGGTCAACCGGCGCGCCCGCAAGCTCGCGCACGGGCTTGACATTGTCGGGCCTGTAGTCGAAGGTTGCCATGGGCTCAAGGCCGCTTAAATCAAATTTATAGACTTTTTCATACTGCGCATCAGCATCCGAGGCTATTGCAGCGCAGGCAGCAAGCGCGTTCTTCTTCGATGCGAAATCCTCTTTAATAAACGGCCAGAGATAGTCGACTGTGGTTGCATCGGGATTGCAGATGCCGCAGGTTGCGCCGGCCTCGATTGCCATATTGCACACGGTCATGCGGCTGTCCATGCCCATGGCGTCAATGACCGGTCCGGTGAATTCCATAATCATATTTGTGGCGCCGTTAACCCCGATTTTTCCGATGATAAAAAGAATCGCATCTTTGGCATACACACCTTCGGGAAACCTGCCGCTGAGCTCGAACTTCATTGTTCTAGGAGGCTTGAACGCGCAGACGCCTTTAAGTATGCCAACCTCAAGGTCGGTGGTGCCCACGCCTGCTGCAAATGCGCCGAAAGCGCCATGTGTGCAGGTGTGCGAATCGCCCATAATGATGGTGTAGCCCGGCCGCACAAAGCCCTTTTCAGGGAAAATGGCATGGCAGACGCCGTTGCGGCCGATATCAAAAAAATCCTTAATGCCGTGGCGGTGCGTCCACTCGCGCAGCACCTTGCCCTGCTCGGCGGTTTTGGAGTCCTTGGCCGGCGATACGTGGTCGATGACAGCTTTTATTTTTGCCGGATCAAACACGCGGTCTTTGCCGCGGGCCATAAGATCGGTGATGGCCGTAGGCGTGGTGATCTCGTGGCAGAACACGGCATCAAGCCGTATGACCCGTGTGCCCGCATAGGGCTCATCCACCTGATGGCTGTCAAAAATTTTCTCTGCTATTGTCTTACCCATACTTTTGTCCTTTCTTTTATGGTGACAGGCTCTCGGCTCTGCCCCGGGCATGCCTTGCTATGTCTGCTTGAAAAAAATCTTCGGCGGCGTTGTTACCCAGACAGCCTTTAATGTTTTTTTGCCCGTGTTCTTCAGCTCGTGGGGAATGTCTGCGGCAAAGGAAATGCTGTCGCCTGCGTTCAGCTCATATACCTCAGTGCCGAACCGCAGCTCGCCTTTTCCCTCAAGAATCAGGCCCAGTTCCCCTCCGCGGTGGCCAAACTCCCGGCTGCCCTTTTCCCCGCCCGGTGCTATTTCAAGGCAGTATGCCTCCATGGCATGCTCATCATCGGCATTGACGGTTTTTGATAGCTGCTCATACATAACGCCGGGTAGCACAATCTTGCTGCGCTCGGCCTGCCGCACCAGATGCACTGATTTGGTTTTCTTGAATTCCTGAAACAGGTATTCAATATCCATCTCAAGCACATCAACGATGCGCAGCAGCGTGTCTATGGCAGGCGATACGCGGTTGCGCTCGATCTGGGAGATAAGGCTTTCGCTTACCTCGACCCGGCGGGCCACGTCCTTCAGGGTCATTTTACGCTTTTCCCGCACCTCGCGGATTTTGTCGCCGAACCGGTACTGCATAATTCATTATTAATATATAGTTAAGTAGCTTAACTATATATTAAGTTATTTTGCCGGCTGTGTCAACCCGGAATTTTAAAACTTTTTTAATTTTTGTAGCCGTATTGTCCATTTCGACGAAGGGAAAAATCTTTAAAGATCTCTCCCTTCGGTCGAAATGGGAGAAAAAAAGAGGTCTATAATTAAAAAAATGCTCTATATAATATTGTCCGCTGCGGCGGGAAACCAGGTCCCTGTAGGGGCAGACCTGCGTGTCAGCCCATAACAAGGGCGCACACACAGGTGCGCCCCTAGTGGACATCGGCATTCGGTTATGACGTCAAAAAAGCATGTATTGATTTTTTACTGGAACATTAACAGGAAGGGTTTTTGCAGGAATTTGTTGTGGAGAAGCTTTCATTCAGAGGGCACAATCATGAATCATACATCCCGCTCTACTTTGCCTCGCAGGGACTTAATAGCTGCCCGCCTGTTTTTACCGTCAAGCCGTTTTATTCGAGATCCGGCCGTCGGTTTGGTCGGACGGCGTTTTTTGCGCACTATTGCCACGCTTTTGATAAGCTCCCGCAGACGATTGAGCGCTTCTTCACGGTTGCTTTCATAGCTGCGGTGCTGCTGCGCCTTGATAACAATAACGCCGTCTTTCGTGAGGCGCTGATCGCTGAGTTTCAGCAGCCGTTCTTTGTAAAAATCCGGGAGCGATGAGGCATGCACGTCAAAGCGCAGATGCACTGCCGAGGATACCTTATTGACATTCTGCCCCCCTGATCCCTGCGCTCGAATTGCGCTGATCTCAATTTCATTATCGGGGATGGCGACATGGGTGGAGATTTCCAGCATGGTTGCAGCTTTCTTGCGGCTCGGGCAAAAGATATTTGAAATGTGCAGCTCTGTATATGACAGCAGGTGTTCGCACCGCCTGAAAAAGCGATGCCACATGCCTGGAGAGATAGCCTCTTAGAGCATATCTCATGAGTTGTCCGGCATAGCAGCAGCAAGCCGCGCGCAGCGCCTTATCCTTCCAGCTGCGGCTTTTCGGTTTTTGCCAGCCAGTCGGCCGGGCTTTCATAAAAAAGCAACGTGTCTTTCAATGACAGAAGATGCTCCCATTCCACAGAAGCAAGCAGTTTGAAAAACTCCTTTTCAGCCCCGGTTTCAGCCGTGTTGCTGAGCCCCGTGTACAAGCTGTGCCCCTTTGCCTCGAATTGTATCGCTATGTTCAGCGCTGCAATATCATCGCGGCTGGCCACGGGCGTTTTCTCTGCCAGGCCTACAATCTGCCGGAGCGCACCAAGAATATTTGATGTGCCGACACTGCTTGAAACCGTTTCGGGCCATTTGCCCTGCAGGGAAAGCTCCTGGTGAATACTCTGCAGACGCCGGTAATGCTCTTCTTCATCGGCTGCAATCTGCAGAAACATGGTCTTGCCGACCGGGTTGTTTGTTCTCTTGCTCTGGGTCAGGTAGAAGTTTCGCTCCTGCAGTTCATTGTCCAGAGCCACGGTAATTGCTTTGATAGTATTTTCCATATGATGCCCTCTTTTGCTTGCATACTATGTTTGCTTAGACTTCCGCATAAACAACATATTCCCTGAAGGGACACATAACATGGGCAGGACATACAGGGCCCTATCTGAACAGGCGGGTTACAGCAGGGACTCGTCCTGTGCAGCTGCCGGCCCGGGTTCCGCGCTTTTCTAAAAAACAGTTCCCTGTGGCCCGTCTCAAACCGGAGGGGCCGCAACAACCCGGTTTTTACCTGAATCTTTTGCCTGGTACAGGGCCTCGTCGGCCTGTTTGATGATGCGCTGTATGTGGCTCATGTATGATTCATTGGTATCTATGCTTTTTTCGATAGCTGCCACACCGAGGCTGGCTGTTACGCTGATTGCGCAGCCCTGATAGTGCAGCGGATTTGATTCAATAGCATAGCGTATGCGTTCAGCCACAAGGGCGGCTTTCTGCAGGCCAGTTTCGGGCAGCAGACAGATAAACTCTTCGCCGCCGTAACGGGCAAGAATATCGATTTTCCTCACTTCGTTTACTGACAGTGCCGCTATATGCTTCAGCGCCATATCACCCGCAATGTGACCGAAGGAGTCATTTATGTGTTTGAAGTCATCAAGATCATAGATTATGATGGCCACCTGCCGCAGGTGGCGGGACGACCGGTCAAACTCCGTCAGGGCCAGCTCATAAAAATACCGGCGGTTGAACAGCTCCGTCAAAGGATCGGTTATTGAAAGCAGCTTATAGTTTTCTTCGCTTTCCCGCAAGGCGGCTTCAATTCTTTTGCGTTCTTCTATTTCGTGCATCAGCTCCTGATTGGCCCGGTTGAGCTCCTTAACCGAAGCATCGAGCCGGACAACCATCGCATTGAACGCATCTGAAAATTCGCCCATGAAATCGATGCGATGGGAAAAATCCCCCTGTGCAATCATCTGCGTCTGCCAGGTGAGATGTTTCAGGCCTGCCTGGAGCGTTTTCAGCGCGCCGGCCAGATACCCCCTGGCGCTGGGCGAACGGGAAAAATCCCCCTGTGCAATGGCCAGGATAAACTCTCTGAGCTCAACGATATCGGTGTAGAACTGCCTGAGTTCGGGGTTGCTGTTGAGTGGCTCGGGAAGTGTTGCAGGCAGCGTTCTGGCATAGATGCTGTCCTTCAGCAGTTTGACCAGTATTTCATTCTCTTTGGTTCCCATGGCCGTCATTGCCTGACAACATTGGCGGTAAAGCGGCATGTTCTATCGCCGGTGCACCAGCAGTCGACTTCCCGCACTTCGAATTTTTGCCCGCTGAAGCTTTCCATAAGCGCGGCAATAAACCCCTCATCATAGACGCATATTTCATAATCCTTTTCAGGAAGTCCGGAGCAGTCCAGATCTTCAGAAAGGGTCAGTATGAATTCGCCTTCGACGAGGTCTGCTTTTTCAATACGCACAATGCCTATCTGCAGCTCCCGTAATGTTTCCTGAAGCTTTTTTGCAAAGGCTCCGAACTCTGCCTGCTCTCCCAGCATATGTGTGTAAAATTCTTTTCCCGCAAGATAGCCTGCTTCGCGAAACAACTCATCGGCTTTTTCAGTGCCGAACTGTTTTTCAAGTACATCGCGCAGGGTGAACTGCATAAGACGGTATATTTCAAGCCGTGTTGTCGGCCCGAGATTTGGCCTCCCAAGCCCTATATCTCCCAGAAGATCCCAGGAAAAGTGGTATTTCAGGTCTGTCATAGCTGCCTCTGCTGTGTGATGTCATGATTACTCATCCTTTTATTATAGCTTTACAGCCTGATTGGCAAGAAAAGAACATGCGTAGTGTCGCAGTTTCAATGCATATGCTCAATGGCTAAAGGCTGAAAAACCGATGCATGTCCGGATAATCCGACTATCCTGTTCTGGGGAGGGGGTGCTGCAGCATGTCCATCTTTGCCTGACGGAAAAATGTTCAGGTGCTGCCGGCTTATGCAGAAATGGAAGAAATCGGGCTATAAATCATAAAGTGTCTCATCCCGCAGCGGCGCGCTTTTTTTGCCGCGGGACCGTGTCTGTCCGGGCTGAAACGGGTCCTGGCTTTCAAGGATATCGCCCATATCTGCCTCGATTGCATCAGGGTCCTCTCCCGACTCGAGCCTGTTCAGAGCTTCCTGCATGCCGTCGCCCAGCTTCACGCCGGTCATATCCGAAAACATGCGCATCAGGCGCGCGGCCTGCCGCGGGTCATTTTCATTGAGCTTTTCCGTCTCGGACGACAATCTGGTCATGGCGCCCTCAAGCCTGCTTTCGTCGATGGGAAAATCTTCAGCCCCGGAGGCCTGGCGCGATCGGTCAATGCAGGCAAACAGCGATACCTGTCGCTCGAGCCTGCGGGTGCATTTCGGGCAGTCGGGAGTTGTAGACGTATTGATGCTCTTTGAAAAAAAACTGAAGAGGGTATTGCAGTGGGCGCAGTAAAATTCGTAAATAGGCATGATGCAGCGCAGTATCTGTTAACAATAATTTTGCTTGCGCAGTTTGCCGCGCAATCTGCCCACCGCCTTGGTGTGAATCTGGGACACCCGCGATTCTGTGAGCTTGAGCCGTCTGCCGATCTCTTTCATGGTCAGTTCATTAAAATAGTAGAGCGAAATGACGGTGCGCTCCTTTTCGGGCAGGCGCTCGATATTGCTGGAAATCATACCGTTAAGCTCTTCATTGTCAAGCCTGTCGGATGGCTTTAAATGGCTCTCATCCACGATACGGTCAAGCAGCGAATGCCCCGAGTTGGAATTATGCGGATCCTGCTCAAGGCTTATAATGGATATATTTGAAATACGGTTGATGATTTTATAAAATCGTTCAACGCCAACGTCCATTGATTTAGCCAGCTCCTCGTCGGTAGCCGGCCGGCCCAGTTTCTTTTCAAGATCGGAGCAGGTGGTTTCAAGCATGCTTGCAACCTTGCGAACCGACCGGGGCACCCAGTCCATGGCGCGCAGGCTGTCAAGCATTGCGCCCTTGATGCGATATTCGGCATAGGTTTCAAATTTGACTCCCTTGCCCGTATCGAACTTATCAATGGCATCAATAAGACCCAGTACGCCGGAGTTGATCATGTCGTGAATGTCAATATGCATCGGAAGACGGGCCGCGACGCGGCCTGCGATATACTTTATAAGCGGTGCGTACTTAAGAATTACAGCTTCCTTATCGCTGCGATGAGATCGCCCACCAGATGAGCAGGAGACATGTTCGGCGGCTTTTACTGCTAAACAGGTTTTTGGCATAACAGAGCTCCCCCACTTATTTGTAAACTGAAAAACATCTTTTAGTTTTTTAGTTATTTATTGCGAGCGGTATGTTTCACCTTCTGTTGTATTAAATTATAGTTGTCTAAAAGAAAAATTCAAGTAAAAAAGATGGGTTAATGCATTTTTCTTACAACCAGCTTCAACAAAGACCGATTAACACACTCAATTATCGAGTCATTCCAATTCTATATACAGTATTTGTTGTTTTTTAGCTTTTTTCTTGCAAAAAGTTGCCAAAAAATCTTCTTAAATAAAAAATGAAGTTTTTACAACATATTGCAGCCATGCTTCAGAAACAAAAAAAAGTCCTAAGCATGTCAATCCATGCTTAGGACTTTATATTAACCACAATATCTTGTGGTGGTGGGCTGCCGATTACTTAAGCCCGCTAAGCTTATCGTCTTTCCAGCCCTGCTTGATATCGGCTGCATAAAAAAGCTTGAGAATCATGTTGCTCATCTTCCACTTGCCGTTTTCCTTGCGATATTTGTCGAATTCCTGACCAGCCAGGAAAATGTCCTTGCCATTTGCCATGGTGCTGGTCTGCCAGAGATAAAACACACCTTCGGCCTCGGTCTCGCTCAGCACTTTGATGCGGGGCTGCAGGAACCAGTGCACGCCGAACTTCAGGGTGTCTTTTGCGCCATCGAAGAATTTGCACACTTCATCAATGCCGACATATTTGCCGAAGCCCTCTTTTTCGCCGTCCCATACTGCATCTTTGGTGAAAAGGTCTTTCATGCGTTTGGGATTGTACATGTCATCGCATGCATCGGCATATTCAGCCTTGAGCTGCTTGATGGCTTCGATGTCTTCCAGTATCTGTACGCGTCTTTCAAGATCTGCCATGTTAGGTTCTCCTTTTGCTTAGAGGTTTGTTATATGCTATAGACTAAAGCAGTCCATTTTATGCGTATGCAAAATATTACTTTACGTATACGATGGACAATTGTCAATAGAAAAATAGGCGAAAAAAAGCATCTTTTTTCGGTTGGTTACACTGATATCGGGTGATTGGTTTCCATGAGTGAGATTTTTGAAAAAAGAATTCGAAAGCTCCAAAAGCTTGCGGGCAGCGCCGTGCAGGGCATGCTGATTACACAGCCTGAAAATGTGCGCTACCTGTGCGGATTTACCGGCACGGAAGGTTCGCTGCTGCTTGCAGGACACAGCAGCTTTTTCCTCACTGACGGGCGCTATTCAACGCAGGCCCGCCAGCAGGTTCATGCAGGCCGTATTATTACGTTTAAAGACAAAATCAAAGAACTTGCCCGGCTGGTGAAAAAATGCGGCCTTGCAACGCTTGGCTTTGACTCGCGGCAGATGACGGTGGCACAGCTGCGGGAAATTGAAAAGGCTCTTGCCGGGGTCAGGCTTGTTGCCCGCCCCGACGCCTTTGACGATTTGCGCCTGGTCAAGGATGCAGCCGAGATAAAGCTTTTAGCCCGTGCTGCAGAGATTGCAGCTGCAAGCCTTGCAGAAACTCTGCCCTGCATCAAAATCGGCATGAGCGAGCTTGACCTTGCCGCAGAGCTTGAATACCGCATGTTCAAAAAAGGCGGGGCCGGGGCTGCGTTCCCAACGATCGTGGCATCGGGCCCGCGTTCAGCCATGCCCCACGGCACGGCTTCGGCAAAACCCCTGGCCCGCGGTGAATTATTAATCATCGATTATGGCGTCGTCTATGAGGGGTACTGCTCTGATGAAACCTGTACATTCGTGCTGGGGCAGCCGACAAAAAAACAGCGGCGTATCTACGACACGGTAAAAAAAGCACATGATCGGGCGCTGGCGGAGCTGGCTCCGGGCAAACCCCTGCAAGAGGTTGATGCCGTGGCGCGCGGCTCTATTGCTGCGCATGGCCTGGGCAGGCGCTTCAGCCATGGCACAGGCCATGGTCTCGGGCTGTGCGTTCATGAACAGCCGGTCGTGTCAGCGCGCTCTAAAAGCGTTGCGCAGAAAGGCATGGTCGTAACGATAGAGCCGGGCGTCTATCTGCCGGGCTGGGGAGGGGTGCGCATCGAGGATACGGCCGTGGTGACGGCAAAGGGCTGTAAAATACTTACCCGGACGGACAAATCATTGCAGGTCATCGGCAGCTGAGGGGTTCAACAACTTCAGCTCCATGCATACCCGCTACCCGGCCTGCAACAGCGCCCTGCCAACAAGCCTGCCGCTGTTGCAGGTATGTCGTACATGCTTACCCGCTTTATTCAGCTGTAATGACGCTTGCATCCTTTTTGCCCGTCTTGCGGCGCACATCATCGGCCATCTGCAAAGCCTCTGCGCGACGTGTCCATGAGCCGATGAGAACTCGGTGCCATTGGCCTTTTCCCTTCAGATCGACCTTTACCGTACGTGCATCAAAACCGAGTTTGCGAAACCTGCCAACTTCAGCCTCAGCATAGCTCTGACTGCGGAAGGAGCCTGTAAGCACAGAAAATACCGGCTTCCCCGCACCGGCTGCTTGCGGCTTTTCAGCTGGAGCGGCTGCAGGCGCCGCCGGTTTTTTTGGCTCCTCAGCAGCAGGTTTAGCCGGTGCCGGTGAAGTCTGCTGCACGGGTACTGGTGAAGGGGCTGGGACTTTTACAGCCTGCGGCGCAGGGGGGGCTGGCTCTGTTTTTTCCATGGCCACGGCAGGCTGCTTGTTGTCCTTTTGCGGGGCCTGTTCAGGCGTTCGTGAAGCCGCAGCCGGCTCAACGGGTTTTACATCAGCGGGTTGCTGCTCGGCAATAATGGGCGCCTCTATCTTTTTTTCCACTGTCTGAGCAGGCTTTACCGCTTCGGGCTTTTTTGCTGCCTGCGTCGCATTATCACCTGCGCTCTGCTGGGCTGATTGCACAGGCGCCGTTTCCTTTCTCAGCACCTGGTCGAGGACGGCATTCTGCTTTTTTGGCGTTGCGATCTTAACCGGCGCGACAGGCTCGGGCGGCGCCGATCCGCTCATCACAAAATAATAATACCCTCCGGCACCAAGCACGCACAGGAGCAGCACAATCAACAACAGGGTGGTGCGGGATTGTGAGCCGGTTTTTTTTATTTTAAAATGCTCGTCTACCATGGGATCATATTCCTCGAGCACCTGGTCAAGCATATCGGTTGTTGCGGCAGTGGAAACAGCCGGTGCTCCCGATTTCCGTGCGTGATCAGCGGCAGCCGGCTTACGCATTTCCGGTTCTGTGCTGCGTTTGTCGGTCTCCCGGGCTGGTTGGCTCTCAAGCTCCATGCCCCCGCTGTCGTCATCGTCAAGAACAAATGCGGATGCATCATCCTGCATTGCATCAAAATCAATGCCCACAGCATTGTCGGGCATGGTTCGTGCGGCAGGTGATTGACTGATCGGACCTCCACAGAGAGGACATTGCGTTTCTTCTTGCTCACTGATTTCAAGCTGGCAATTTTCACAGTACATAAAATGCTCCCTCTTCGGGTTTTTATTTCATAGTATACATATGTATCGACAGATACGCCTGTTTATTGAGCACTATTATTTACTAAAATCATACGGAAATCTATTATTTTTTTACATGAAGGTATTGAAGCTGCGGCCTCAATTCTGAAACACACATGCCGAAGGGCAGATGTCGCGCAGCACACATACCGGGCAGCGCGGCTTGCGCGCCATGCACACCGCGCGGCCATGATCAACAATCAGATAATTAAAATCTATCCAGTCCTGGCTCGGCAGCAGCGCCATAAGGTCCTGCTCTATTTTATCGGTGTTGCTCTGGGAACTCAGGCCGAGCCTGCCGGCCAGACGTTTGACATGCACGTCGACTGCTATGCCCTCGGCTTTATTAAAAGCGCTTGAAAGCACGATATTTGCCGTTTTGCGCGCCACGCCGGGCAGACCGACCAGGTCCTGCATGGTGTCGGGCACCGTGCCGCCGTAGACGCTGCACAGGCGCTGTGCAGCTGCGATGATATGGCGTGCTTTGTTGCGGAAAAAGCCTGTCTGCCGCACGTCCTGCTCAAGCTCTGCCTGCCGGGCGCTGGCAAAATCATGGGCGCTGCGGTATTTTTTAAACAGGGGCTTGGTTACTTCATTGACTTTTTTATCCGTGCACTGCGCCGATAACATGGTTGCCACAAGAAGTTCAAGGGGTGTGGAATAATTAAGGGATGACCGGCTGCGGGGATAGTGCGAGTGCAGAAGAGCCACAATTTTTGCGGCGCGACCTGTGCGTTGCTTTCGTGAAGCTGCCCGTGCTGGCATGCGCAAGGCTCCGTAGCTGATGTATGTTAAAAAAACTATAGCCAGAAAACAATACACGGGTCAAGATTTATTGTTTCTACAGGCGCAATCACAACAAGGCTCTGATGAATCCCGGCTCATGCAGCACGGATCTGCAGCGCATGCGCCCATAGATGCAAGCCCTGCAGCATGCCGACAAAACACCGACAAAATGACCCTTGCTTCCCCGTGGTATTAGCTCTATACTTGCCGGGCATTTATGAATACATCAATGGCCTTTTTCTATGAATGCACCCGACATTTTAGACACTGGCAGCGAAGCCTGGGGCTCTGATCCCGAAGTCAGGGTTCTTGTGATCGACGACAGTCTTACCATACGGCAGGCGCTGTCCCGTGAGCTGCAAAAACTCGGGCTTACGGTCACGGAAGCATGCGATGGCATGGCCGGGCTTGACATTGCCACGGGCCAGCGCTTCGACCTCATCATAACCGACATCGCACTGCCTGGCCTCGACGGCCTTGACCTGTGCAGAAAACTGAAGTCGAGTGCTGCAACCAAATCTACTCCCATCATTATTGTCAGCTCCCATGACACGGAAGAAGATATAGAAAAATGCTTCGAGGCCGGAGCCGCGGCCTTCGCGAGCAAACTAGAGGGCAGGCAGGAGCTGCTTCGGCATATTGAAAAAGTGCTCAGCCGGTCTTTTTTTCTGCGCGACCGCATGGTTCTTGTCGTTGATGATTCACGGCTCATCCGCAATATCGCCCGCGAAGGCCTTATCAGGGCCGGTTTTAATGTCATCACCGCAGAAAACGGCATCAAAGCTCTCGATCAGCTCAGGCTGCACAGACCCGACCTTATCATCAGCGACATCAGCATGCCGGAAATGGACGGCTATGAGCTTTGTTCAGCCCTTCGAAAGAAGCCTGAATGGGCTACAATTCCCTTTGTGGTCATGAGCACGGCCGGCGAGCGCTCAATTATCCGGCGCATGATGGAGCGGGGAGCCTGCGCATTTCTTGAAAAGCCGTTCAACACCGAACAGCTGGTCATTACGGCAGAGAAGCTTCTTTCGGACCATTTCCAGCTGCTTCTGAAGGAAAAAGAGCGGCTCGATATGGAGCGGTCCCTGATGCTCGGCAGCATTGCAAGCCTTGTCCAGGCCCTTGAAGCGCGAGATCTCTACACGCGGGGCCACTCAGAAACGGTTGCCGAGGTTTCTATCGGCATTGCTTCGATCATGGAATTTCCTCAGGAAGAAATCGATAAGCTGTACATCGCCGCACGTCTTCACGATCTCGGGAAAATCGGCATCCGCGACGATATCCTGCTCAAGCCCGATGAGCTCACAGCGCAGGAGTTTGCCGCCATTCAGCGCCACCCGGTCATCGGCGCTGAAATTTTAAGCCCGATTCCGAGCCTGGCGGCGATTGTGCCCGGCGTGCTGTATCATCATGAGCGCATGAACGGCCAGGGCTATCCTGACGGGCTTAAAGGCTCGCAAATTCCCATTTTTGCCCGCATCATCGCCGTTGCCGACATCTACCACACCATTATCAGCGACCGGCCCTATCGCAGAGGTGTTGCCCGTGAACGGGCGATGACGATCATAGAAGAAGCAGCCGGTGATGAGCTCTGCCCGGAGTCTGTCAGCGCATTTATGCAGTGGCTGCACAGCCGCCAGGCATCTCTGGCAGAGTAACTTTTCCACCCGCCTTGGGAGCATTGTGTCTTGGCCGAATCAGTTTTTGAACAGACAGGCGATGCAACGGGAGCAGCAGACGGGCGGTTCTGGTATGCCGTGTATGTGAGATCACGCCATGAATTCCGCGTGCATGAGTATCTGGCAAGCGCGCGGATTGTAACATTTTTGCCTACGATAACCCGGCTGAGCCGGTGGAAAGACCGAAAAAAGCTTGTAACATTCCCTCTGTTCCCCGGCTATCTGTTTGTGCATATCTGCAACAGCAAGGATGCTTTTTTGCCGGTTTTAAAAACACCGGGTGTTGTGAAATTCTTGAGCAGCCGGCCCGGCCCGCCCGACCCGGTACCCGAGAGCCAGATTGCATCGCTGAAAAATCTTCTGGCAGCCGGCAAAGACATCGAGCCGTATCCCTATTTGCAGGAAGGCCGGCGGGTTCGGATCAAATGGGGCCCGCTTGCAGGCGTTGAGGGAATACTGACGGAGAAACGCGGGCAGCATATGCTCGTGCTCTCCATCGACATACTGCAGCAGGGCGCCTCGGTACGCATCGACGCAGCCGATGTGGAGCCCGTGTAA
>CAYNVA010000192.1:0-7039 GCA_964400575.1 uncultured Thermodesulfobacteriota bacterium
AAGCCCTTCTTTAAATCAGCAGGCATACGGATAAAAAAGTACGCCTCTGCCGCATCATTTGAAAAAGACCTGAAGAGGTTTCTCGCACGCAATCATGTGCTGCATCTGGGCACCAGCAAAGGCCGGGTGCCGCGGGTGACGCCGCTTGAGTACCGCCTCAAAGAAATGACCTTCTACGTGCTTTCAGAAGGCGGCGGGAAGTTTGCAAACCTGAAAGAGAACAAGCGGGTCTGTTTTGGCATTGCTGAGCCCTATGACTCGCAGGCGGATTTTTTCGGCAATAAAGGCCTGCAGGCCTGGGGCCTGGCCAACGTCTACAGCCTGCGGGGAGAGCCCGCCAAATTCCATGCTGCCCTCAAGAAGATGAACGCGGCAAAGGGCTACCACAAGATAGAGATAAAAAACCTTCTGCCTCACTTTAATTACCGGATCATTGAAATCATCCCCGATAAAATCAAGTACGGCAATCCACGGGAGGGCGTGTTTCAGATTACCTGGGTAGGGAAGTAAAAGCCGGAAGCTTTCGGCATGGATATTTAAAGGTGGACTCGTTTATCGCGAGTCCACCCGGCAAGCCCCTTTTTCCGCATACGCCGGCGCCGCAGCGCCTGCGGCTGTTTTTCACAAACTAGAAAATTATCTTCTTCTGATCCTGCTGGCCCGGTACGACAATACGGGAAGCAGCTTCGCGCTGGTAGCGCTTGGCCTCTTCTATAAGTTCCTCGACGGCTTTATTGACTGCCGCGGGGAATGCGGCTATAGCCTCATCAAGGCTGTTTGCCTCAAGCATGCACTGAATCGGCAGCGGGCCGCCGCCCGACATGATTTGTGTCTGGCCCATGAACATGGCCGTGCGACTGGTATCTGCGGAGCCCGCGGAGGTAATAGGAACAAAGCGCTTGATCGTTCCTGCATGCAGGTCCGTAAAAACTTCTTCGCGGTACAGGCTGTTTTTGTCAATGCTTGCGTCTATAAGCGGTTTCTGGTCACTCATGATGGTTCTCCTTGTTGGTTAAATGCTCGTGTTGCCGGTTTATATGTTTCATCAAGTAAGCATGCTATACAATGTACCAAATTATGAACAAAAAATCTAACCGCTATTTTCTGGTGAAAGCCGGCAGGCAAAAAACCCGGCTTGAATTTATCGGTAAAAAACAGTATTTTTAAAAGCGAACAAGAAACTACAGCGCCCTTTTTTTGTTAGTATTTTGGTGGCTGCACATTCATATCATGAGCAGTAAGGACATGGGTATATCACAAAAGATGCGGTCGTTTTGCCCAATGCTGATCCCCGCATTGTTATGCTGGGCAGCGCTGGGTTGCAATCCGCTGCCCGATACCCGGATGGTGGCCATGCGTGACGGGGTGCGCCTTGCCACCGACTGTTTTGTGCCGTATTGGCAGGCTCCCGCTCCGGTAGTGCTGGTGCGCACGGTCTATGGCCGAACCGACACGTCATATCGCGAAGTCGCGCGCAACTTGAAAAAAAACGGCATTTGCCTGGTCGTGCAGGACACGCGGGGTCGGTTCGGCAGCGAAGGTGAGGACCGGGTGTTTATGGACGATGCCTGGGGCACGCTGCAGGACGGGGCTGATACGGTTGCCTGGCTGCGGCAACAGCCCTGGTGTAACGGCCGTATTGTCACCACGGGCGCCTCTGCAGTGGGGATTACACAGGTTTTAATGGCGCCTGCCACCGGCGACATTGCCGGCCAATCAATCCGGGTGGCCTGTTCCTCTGTTTACACCATTGCATTCATCGGCGGCGTCTGGAATAAGTCGCTGGTTGAGGGCTGGACTGCGTCCCAAGGCAATGACTACATTCTGCAAACCTGGCGTGCCCACCCCATGCAAGATGCGTTCTGGAATCAGTTTGATGCTGAAGCCAAAGCCGGCCAGGTGAACGCACCGGCCATTCATTTCGGCGGCTGGTGGGATATATTCCAGCAGGGCACTATCAATAACTTCATTAGCCGGCAGTACAGCGGCGGGCCGGGCGCGCGGGGGTGCCAGTTTCTGGTGATAGGGCCCTGGGCGCACAACCTGCAGCAGAACCTCGGGGACCTGGTGCTGCCTGATAATTATAATTTTCCGCAGGCCGATCTTGAGGTGCAACTCTTATACTACTGGTTGATCGGTGCCAACCCTGCGGTTCTGGAGAACCCCCCTGTCCATTATTATGTGCTGGGAGATGTTGATAACCCGGCAGCACCGGGCAATATATGGCGAACGGCTGAGGCTTGGCCGCCGCTGTCCACCGAGCCTCGGCATGTATACCTTGCTCCGTCCCGGGAGCTCAGCTCGGCCCTGCCGACCGCGGAAACAACCTATACCTATATCTTTGACCCCGACAACCCCTGTCCAACCCTGGGCGGCGCAAACCTGTCTCTGCCTGCCGGGCCATTTGATCAGCGACCGGTCAGCGGTCGCAGTGATGTGCTGCGGTTTGCAACAGTGCCGCTGGAGGCTCCCCTGGAGGTGACCGGGCGCATAGCCGTTCGGCTGTTTGTGAGCACATCCGCCCCTGATACCGATTTCACCGCCAAGCTGGTTGATATCTATCCCGACGGGCGCGAGATCCTGCTGACCGACGGCATACAGCGGTTAAAGTATCGCACCGGGGCGCCAACGCCCGATTATGTCGTGCCGGGCACTATTGCAGAGCTGACCATCGATCTCTGGTCATTTAGCATTATTTTTAACACCGGTCACCGGATCGGGCTGCAGATTTCCAGCAGCAACTACCCCCGCTTTGAAGTCAATCCCAATACCGGTTACGACTTCCCCGACAATACCAGCAGAATGCCTGCGACAAACAGCCTCTGGTCCGGACCGGGCCATCCATCAGCCCTGATTCTGCCTGTGCCTGCAAGCTGACAACAGGGTGCGGATTATTACCACCGAGACGCACCCCGCACCGGGAGCACCCTGCTTTCTTCAACGGTGCGGTGCCGACGCAAGAAGCCGTGCATTCTGTGCTGCTTGCCGGCCCTTTCATTGAACCGTGTTCTGTGTGCCGCGGTGGTGAATGGCTTGGGGGTATAACCGGGGGTATGGTGGCCAGCAATGGCTTTGTTGCCGGGAAATCAGCGCCAGGATGATTGCTTTCTGTTTTTAAATTAACTTGGCGAACAAATCTTCGGGCAGCAGAGATTCAAATTGAATGCCGCCAAGAAGCCCGTCTCCGCTTTTATATTTAATGATCACTTCCCCCCTGAGCGTCAACCGCTCAAGGGTTTTTGGTATAAACAGCCCTAAAAAAATAGGGGCCTTTACTGTAACCGGCTCATTCGGAGGGAACAGCGCTGCCGCTCCGCCGCGGCTCAGATTAACAATAGTACACTCCCCGTGCCTCGTACTTTGGGCTTTTATGAAATACTGCGCCGGTAATTGCACGGTTTTTCTTTGCCATTTTCGCCGGTTGTTTTCAAATTCGTCTGCCACGGCTCAAACTCCCCTGATAAAAATCCGCTTTTATTCATATCGGATCATTGTTCGTCGGCTTTAATCCGGGAACAAATCAATTATGGCCAACGGGGAATTAAAAATAAAAAAGCACTGTACCGGAGGGGTAAAAGGAGCCCTGGGATTATAAGGGGCATCTTTGCTGTTCGAAAACCAGCTGCAGGATAATCCCTTTTTCTTCTTCTAGAGCATTTTTCTTTTTGTTGTAACCACGGGCCCTTATGGTGAGCTTTTGATTCGTTTGCCTGTGCTATATTCTCGCAAGAGAAACCGGCAGTGTTTTAATGCCAATCGCTCGAACCGCACAGGCAGCGCTCACCAAAAGCTAACCTGTGCGCATATGGCTATACTATTTTGAAAAATGCTCTAGGCTAGCTTGGCAAACATATCTTCGGGCAGCAGAGATTCAAATTGAATGCCGCAGGTAAGCCCGTCTTCGCTTTTGTGTTTGGTTTTCAGTTCACCCTTGACTGTCAACTGCTCACATGTTTTTGGTACAAGCAGCTCAAAAAAAATAGAGGCCTTTACTTTGAGCAGCTCGTTCGGAGTGAACAGCACCGTGGCTCCGCTGCGGCTCAATTTAATAATAGTACAATCCAGGTACCTGGCGCTTTGGCCTTTTATGAAATATTGCGCTGGTAATTGCACGGCTGCCCGATGCCATTTTCGCGGGTTAAAACTAAACTGGTCTGTCATTGCTCAAATCCCCATGATAAAAGTCCACCTTTTTTAATATCGGACCATTTTGGTTCGGCTTTAATCCGGTAACACTTTAATTATAGCCAACAGAAAAGTATAAATAAAGGTCGTGACAATCCAGGCGCCATCCCAATATGCTGCTTCTGCCTGCGGCTGCGATCTTTTATAAACAGCCTCGGGTTAAAAAACACCGTATTCATAGATGGTTAGAGGTGCGGCGTGGTGGGGGCCGTAATACAGAAAGCGCGGATTACAAATCAGCTTTTATTTGCCCGGACCCGTTGGCTCAATAAGCTCTACCAGGCTTTCGGGAGTGCCGATGGGGCCGTTTGTTCCCTGAAGTTTTACAAGCCTGTGCGGAGGCTCAGCGCTGTACCACAGGTGCGTGTTCGGGAAAAAAGTTCCGAAAAAGCCATCAAGCCCCAATTCAAGGTGGTAGCAGTCGACGGGCTTCTGCCGGACTTTGATAGTTTCCTTTTTTGAACAGGTAAGGCTCATTGAAAATTTGCTTTTTTCACTCTCACCGTAAAAGCCGATCCGCAGTCTTTTGCCTTCAGCAAACGGGAAGCCCCGCATGAGATACTTAAGCGTTGTATAGTGCACCAGCTTGATCTCTGTGTCTGAAGGATTGGGCTTCTGGCCGAGGACATCTATCTTCGATGCGAGGGTAACCTCCTTGAATTTTTTTACCTGCTCAACAGACAGAACAGCCATGCTCTGCCGCTCTATCCGGATAATAAGATCAAGGGCCGGTGAATTGGAGGTGATTTCGTAAAACTCACTGTCGCCCTGCTTTTTTAAAACTGTCTTCTCAACAATAGCTGTTACTGCGTTATCCGTTGTCGCTGTATAGGTGAGCATTTCTCCATCGGGGATATTCGGGTCGTTGAAGGTAAAGCCTGCCTGTGCAGGCCGTGCTGACAGAAGGCTGCACAGAAGCGCCAGCCCGGGAATAAAAACCGTGCAGGAAAGCTTTCGATGATAGGTTTTCATGGGAACAACACCTTTAAAAATGATTCTTTGTTCATCTGAAACAATAAAGGTTTACTGCTCTGCCGCCGTCCTCATGGCAGCATTTTGTCGGGCCGCCGCAGTTTTTCCGGCAAATAGGTCTCAAGCACATAGTTGAGGCCTCGGGCGGCAAAAGCCTGCTGCTCCACGCGCACGCCCATCTTGACCATATCCTGCAGCGCATGAATCCAGGGCTTGTTGTTCTTGAAGAACGGATCGTTCTTGATGGCGTCCTGCGCGCGCTTTTTGTCTTTGTCTTCAAGGGGGTGCGTGGGCAGGCTGTAGTCGCGGATGTCCTGCGGCGTGACACCGATGAGCTTTGCATGGGGCACGCAAAAAAATTCGCTGATATGGGCGGCATTGCCCGAGCCCACTTTCATGGTGCGGTAAATATTGCAGTAACCATAGGGGTCGCCGTCGGTAAACACATAGACAGGAAGCCTGCAGGCGTCGGCAAGCAGCCGCACAAAGCGCCGGTTGGCGCGCGTGGGCACCCCGCCCATGGACGTGATGATGCAGTTGCCATCGCGCCAGTAGGCGTGGCCATTGAGCCGCTCAAACAGCGCCGCAGTCTCAACCGCCAGCACAAACCTGGCGCTGGTGCGGAACTCAAGGCCCTCCACGCGCGAGGGAATCGAATAGCTGCCCCTGCCAAAGGCCGTGCAGTCGATCTCGATTTTTCTGCCCGTTGCCGGGTCAATATCGATGACAATAAGCTCGCCCGCTACAGACCCGTTCTGCTCAGCAGGAATAAAACCGAGCTGCTCGCGGTTCACTCCGACCATGGCCTCCATATCATCCATAATGGCATCCGATTCGTCCTGCTCTTTGAATGCCGCAGGACCCCAGCCGGCGCTGCCCGGCTCGCTGCCGCGTTTTGACGAACCCTTGGCCGTGTAGTAGACCTCTCTTTTTGAAGCAAAGTCGTCGGTCTCGATCAGGTTCTTGGAGAATGCCATCATGCGCACGGACTGGGCAAAGGGCTTGACGGTCTGATAGGAGAGCGTGCGCTTGCTTACCTTGTCGCCGATGGTAAAGAAACCCTTGCGCGGCGAGAATGACACATTGGAAAGGCCGCGGATCGGTATGCGCAGCGACGGCCTGCGGCCATTTTTGATGTCGCCGTAAATATCCTCTGCCTGCCCGGTAAGTTTTTTCATAGCGGGTGTGCGCGAAAGATCAAGCGCGGTGGAGCGCTTTTTTGCTGCAGCCTTCGGCGCTTTTTTCGGTGCGGGTTTTGCCGGTATCTTTTTTGCCATTACAACTCCTGCGTGTTTTTAATTTGTTTTGTAGGGGAGGGGTTTATCCCCTCCCGCGGGCGGGCATAAAGCTCGCCCCTACATTTATATTCACCGCAGATACGTAGCGGCCCGGTTGCGCTAAAAAAACACCCCTGCTCATTTCTTCAAAACAGGAGATACCTTTTTCCTTTCTGCGCTCTCCGCAGAAAGGAAAAAGCTGCTCTCTGTGGTCTCTGCGTTTCGAGCACAGTGCGTAGGGTGCGCACCGCGCACCATTTTCGTATAATAATTTCGGTGCGCGATGCGCACCCTACCAGTTCATTTAAAATTATTGTTTTTATTCTGCAATCAGCATTCCGAATTCATCTATTCTCTGTGCCTCTCTAATAACCCCGTGAGCGTCTCCACCACCTTCTGCTCTTCTTTTTCCGACAAGCCCAAAAGCTCCCGCAACCCGATGCCGATATGCGGCAGATAGGTAGAAATATAGTCCTGCTTGTGCTGGGCATCCATATCGCGCTTGCGGCTGGACAGAAACAGCTTCAGCTTGCGGCCGCACTCCTGAAGCGCCTTAATGATCTCATCCTCGATCTCGGGATAGGCGGCAATGGCTTCCTTGGACT
>CAYNVA010000193.1:0-3476 GCA_964400575.1 uncultured Thermodesulfobacteriota bacterium
CCCCGCAATTGGCGGTCTTCATTGTCTCTTCTTTGCTGCTGCTTTTCCTGCTGCGCCGCTACCTGAAAAAGACGCTGACCGGGAACATGAAGGACCATGATGACCTGCAGCCCTTCGATCTGGACATTGGCAAGATCGTCCCTGTGGTGCGCGCCATCGATCCCCACCATGGGCACGGCAAGGTCCGCTACCAGGGCACGCCATGGGACGCCATGGCCGACGAGTTCATCGCCGAAGGGGAAAGCGTGCGCATCACCGGCGGCAGCAACCTGACCCTGCGCGTGGAAAAGGTCAAACAGGAGAAATAACATGAATCCGACCGTCATTATCATGGCCGTATTGGCTTTTTTCGTCTTCATCACCATCCTGAAGACCGCCGTGGTGGTCCCCAACCAGGTGGTCTATGTCATCGAGCGCCTGGGCAAATATTCGCGCACCCTGGGCGCCGGCTTCCACATCCTGATGCCCTTCATCGACCGTGTTGCCTACCGCCACATCCTGAAAGAACAGGCCATGGACGTGCCGCCGCAGAACTGCATCACCAAGGACAACATCTCGGTGGAGATCGACGGCATCCTCTACATGCGGGTCATCGACCCGGTGAAGGCCAGCTACGGCATCATGGACTACCGCTTCGCCATCGTGCAGCTGGCGCAAACGACCATGCGCTCCGAGATCGGCAAGATCGAGCTGGACCGCACTTTCGAAGAGCGCGAGAAGATAAACATGGAGATCGTCGCTGCCGTGGACAAGGCCTCCCTCCCGTGGGGCATCAAGGTGACCCGCCACGAGATCAAGAACATCACGCCCCCCGAGAGCATCAAGGGCGCGATGGAAAAGCAGATGCGCGCCGAGCGCGAGAAGCGCGCCCTGATCGCCGAATCCGAGGGTGACAAGCAGGCCAAGATCAACCGGTCGGAGGGCGATAAGCAGGAATTTATACTGCGGTCAGAGGGCGAAAAACAGCGCCGCATCAACGAGGCCGAAGGCCGCGCCAAAGAGATTACGCTTGTGGCCGAGGCCACCGCTGCCGGTATCGCCGAGATAGCCAAAGCCATCGGTTTGAACAATGGCCCTCAGGCAGTTAACCTGCGGATTGCAGAATTGTACATCGCACAGTTCGGCAACCTTGCCAAGGCCAACAACACCATGATCGTGCCATCCAATCTCACGGATATCTCGACCATGGTATCAACAGCCCTCACGGTTATGAAGGGCACGGAACAGGGCAGCGCTGCAGGTATTGGTAAGCCGGCAGCATAACAGGCCGGAAGGCGCGTATGCCGTCAAGCATGCCAGCTTGCAGGTCGGGTTGAGGAACGAAACCCGACAATGAAATGAATGAATTTTCGCAGGGGCGGTTCGCGAACCGCCCCTGCGGTCTGAACGGCAAGATAACCCGTATCCATGAATGAACTACCCCGCCGCAAGCAGCGGGGTATCAAAGATATTTTAGTTGTATGGGCCATTCGCAGCAAGCTGCGGGGAATTGACCCGTAGCGATTTAACTAAAACGGCTAGGTAGCTGGTAGGGTGCGCAATGCGCACCATACGAACTGTGGAAGCAGGGAAAGGAGGCTGCTATGAGACAAACAATTACGAGTTTGCTTTTTCTCAGCGTCATGCTTTCCAGCCGCACCTGGGCCATAGATCCCGGCACGGCCACCGGCACGCTGACCGTTGGCGCCGACTCTGTTAAGCTGGTGTATTCCCATGCCCACCTCCACGACAATGCCGAGGGGTGGCTGGACAGGCCAAAGGAGCTGCGCATTCTGCTGGCCGACCGTGATGTGCCGGAGCAGAGCCTTGCAGGGCTGAATGTTTTTATGACCCTGTCGGAGATGGTCAGGCAGGGCAAAATCCGGGGAGTGCTGCTGCGACTGGATCCTGCCAAACCCAATGCAATTGTCGCCACCGTGCTGTATCCGCCGAAAAACCCGCAGCAGGCACTGGCCAACGAGACGCTCAGCAACACCAGCAAAAGCCCGATTGACAAGCTCCAGATTTCGGCCGTGCGGGTGGGCGGGGCTATCGCGCATCACACCGATGGCAATGCGGATTTTGACTGGCCGACAGTTGACTATGCGGCTGATTTCAGTGCCCCGCTTTTCAATGAACCTGCCGTCACCGCCAGCCTGACCGGCAAGCAGGCTTTAGACAGTGTCCAGGTCAAGGCGTTGCTGGCAAAGGCAAGGGCCCTGGCAAAGGGCGATTTGAAGGCCGCGCAGCAGTATTCCACCCGGCGATCAAACCTCCAGACTGAAGCCCTTACAGCCCAGCTCGGCGATGAAGCCGGAAAGATGGCAAAGCAGATGGGCGCGGAGATGGAAAAGGAAATGAAGCAGGGCCAGGTGCGGCTGGTCGTGCGGGGCTCTACGGCTGCATTGATTCTGGGCAAAAAAGGTGCGAGCATGTACAGCCTTGTTCTGGAAGGGGATTCCTGGAAGGTGGATTGACCTGCCCCTTTTTTATAACACCTGTGAAAATGTAAACGAACTTCCAAAAGAAAGGATATGCAGATGCCACCGATTAAAATTATGCCCTGCCTTGATATGAAAGATGGACGTGTTGTCAAAGGCGTACATTTTGTAAACCTGCGGGAGGCAGGCGACCCGGTTGAAAATGCTGCCTTTTATCAGAAGGAGGGAGCAGATGAGCTTGCCATGCTTGACATAGCGGCAACTCTGGAAAACAGGAAGACACGGCTTGAGTGGGTGAAAAAAGTCTCTGCTGTTATCAGCATCCCGCTGACCGTTGGAGGAGGAATCGGCAGCCTTAAGGACATTGAGCTTGTTCTGCAGTCGGGCGCATCGGCAGTTTCCATGAACAGCGCCGCGGTTAAAAATCCGCAGCTCATTGCAGACGCTGCAAAAAAGTTCGGCCCGCAGACAATAGCCGTTGCCATAGATGGCCGCAGGAACAAAGACATGCCCTCAGGGTTTGAAGTGGTCGTCTCCGGCGGAACAAAGCCGGTGGGCAAAGATGCTGTTGCATGGGCCCGGCAGTGCGAGCAGTCCGGGGCGGGCGTGCTGCTGCCCACAAGCATGGATGGCGATGGCACCTGCAAAGGCTATGATCTTGAATTTACAAAGGCCATTGCCGATGCTGTGCATGTGCCGGTGATTGCCTCAGGCGGCGCGGGAACACTTGAGCATTTCTATGAAGGCGTGGTCAAGGGCGGCGCCAGCACGCTGCTTGCTGCTTCGGTTTTTCATTTCCGCACATTTACCGTGCGGCAGGTAAAGGAATATCTGCGGGGGAAGGGGCTCGAAGTAAATCTGTAGTCGGCAGCCGGCTCGCGATAGCGTGCCCACCAAAACTGAAGAAAAAAAAACAGCGGGCGCTGTTGTGCCTGCTAGAGCATTTTTCTTTTTATTGTAGCCACGGGCCCTTATGGTGAGCTTTTGATTCGTTTGCCCGTGCTATATTCTCGCAAGAGAACCCCGCAATGATATCATGCCAATCGCTCGAACCGC
>CAYNVA010000194.1:0-2245 GCA_964400575.1 uncultured Thermodesulfobacteriota bacterium
CGGGTCCGTTGAAGCTTGATGCTGCGCAGTATAACCCGATTATCATCGCCTGCCCCATCTGGATACACCGGCTTGCCTCGCCCATGCGCACGTATCTGGACCACCAGCGCCTGGCGGGCAAGGATGTTTACGCAATTGTGACGCATCAGGGAAATTATGGAGAAAAAGATGAGCAGGCCGTGAAACACTTTCTGGCAGCTCAGGGCATGCACCTGAAAGGATATGGTGCCGTGCTGACGCGCGGCAGAACGGAAGCTGAAATAGTCGATGAAACAAAGAGCATCATTAAAAGAAATTTTTCTGCGATGGAAAAATCTGTTTCTGGCAACAACAACTAGATTGGAGGATTTTACAATGGGTAGCCCCTGTACAAGCGGCACTGGATGTCAATCATGAGATACTGACGGGAGCGGCTTCTTGCTTAGGGCGAGGTGCACATTGCCGACCGATAAACTGTTAAAAAGGGGATGCATATGAAGCCTGCAGGAAAAGCGACAAAAGCGTTCGTGAAGGAAAAGATACTCGCCGTGCTTGCGTCAACTGCCGGGCGGCCCGACCCGCACACGGGCAAGCACCGCTGCGGCATGATCCACCGGACGGCACTGGTGCTTGCAACGTCCTACAGGGACGAGCCCCGAGCAACGGCACTGGAATTTTTCAACGAAGGGCTTACGCTCTATATATTGGGCGGCCCGGGCGCAAAGATCGCCAATATAAAACGCAATCCGCGCGTGTCGGCCTTTATTTATGAGCAGCCCCTTGACCACCGCAAGATGCAGCCCAGCCTCCAGATTTTCGGCGCGGCCGAACTTATTACCACACGCAGCAACCCGCGCCTGTTCAGGGCGAAGCTGAAGAAATGGAACCTTGATACGGTTATGAGAAACCTGCTCACGCCCGTGGTGGCGCAACAGGGCTTGCAGGCCGATGCGGCCGAGCGGTTCATTCGTAAAAATATGGAGGCTTGCAGTTTTATAAAAATTACTCCTGATGAAATAATCCTGAAAGAATATTATCCGGATTTTTCCATGAAGAAATACGAATGGAAACGGTAGCAGCCTTTTTTTGCACGAGTCCATAATCAGCAGCACACTATTAAGGAGATTTTACCCATGAGCGAAACCTCAAAAAACAAATCTGTTCTGGCCAACCAGATCCACAAAAACACAATGTCCCGAGAAGAGCTGGAAAAGGAAATACTGGCGTTTCTTGATGATGCGAGCTCCAAGGCCGGCACGACCGACAAGCCGGGCTGTCCGCTCAAGCACGGCCTTGCCAGCGTGCTGTGCACGGTTCATGACGGCGTGCCCCGGGCTACGCCCATAGATTTTTTTATCGATGGTATGACATTGTGGCTGGCAGGAGAACCGGGTTTGAAGATCCGCAATATTCGCTCCAATTCGCAGGTGGCCGTGGGCATCTATCACCCCATGGACCACAGCGTACTCAACCGCAGCCTTCAGATAAACGGCACGGCAACGCTCCTGCCGCATGCCGGGCATGAACAGGAGTTTATCTCCCGGCTTAAGCAAATGGGCGTGTACGCAGCAGCTGCAAAGCTGATGGCTGAAAGGGTTGCTGCCCAGGGGGCAGGAGTCGATAATATTGATGACGAGATCTTGAAGGCGCTGAAGCGCTTCAACCTGATCAGGATCGAGCCCGATGAAATAGTCTATCTCAGAATTCATCCGACCGAAGGCACCGTGAAAAACATCTGGAAAAAGAATATGCCTGAGGCATAATGAGCAGACCGTGGCGGCTGCCTGTTTTTTTTCACGCATGCCAGGCAATGAGAGGTGAACTACGCTATGCTGCTTGATGCACTGAAAACTGCAGCGCTTGAAAAAGCCGCGGCCGTGCAGGTGACCGACGTTAGGATCGGGCTGGGATATACCGCTGTGCTGCTTGACACGGGCAGCGTGGGGCTTGCCTATACGTTTCGTGACAGGGCCGGGCCGGGCTGCTCGGTTTTTCATGGCACAAGGCCGCTTGCCGGTACGCCGGTACGGGATATTCTCCAGTACATATCTTCTTCTGGCGGGCTGCTTGAGCGCACACTCGGGTTGGCAACGGCAAATGCCCTGTTTAATACTGCCGATGCAGTAGGCGCCGTGCCGGGATGCAGCATCGCCGAAGGCGATCTTTTGGATGTGCTTGCGCTGACAAAAGATGACCGGGTCGGCATGGTGGGGTTTTTCGGGCCCCTTGTGCCTATAATTAAGCAGCGGGCAGGTGAACTGCTTAT